>JAAEOK010000049.1 GCA_024244705.1 Alphaproteobacteria bacterium | reverse complement strand
CGCGTCTTCAACTCATACGACGACATCGTCGACCACTGCTGTGACGCCTGGAACAAGCTCATCGATCAGCCCTGGAAAAT
This sequence comes from Alphaproteobacteria bacterium, assembly GCA_024244705.1. Classification (NCBI taxonomy): domain Bacteria; kingdom Pseudomonadati; phylum Pseudomonadota; class Alphaproteobacteria; species Alphaproteobacteria bacterium. Next base: position 28,154 of record JAAEOK010000049.1, on the reverse strand, counting down.
CATGTCGATCGGACACAGGCAATGGGCACATAGGTCATGATCAACGGGATTTGGTATAAGGATTGATCCCGAGAATGATTATGCCCTTGGGTTATTGGCGGACCACAATTTGGAATCGGGAAATATCGACGCCGCTAAGGATCATGTCGAGGAATTGCTTGCTGGGAAAGGCGATGATCCGAACCTATTGAAAACCTTGGCAACAATTGAATTCTTACGAGGAAATTACGAAGAGGCTACAGATATTGCTTGGTTTGTCCTCCAACTTACGCCCGGTGACAAAAGCGCTGCTATTCTATTTTTTGCAGCCGATTCCGCGAGTAGGAAACTTCTCGACCGGATCTTGTGGCGCCCGTTTGTCTGGATACGTGCCAGAGGGTGGAAAGGCTCATCGATCTTCTTCGCCATATGGCTGATGATGGGTCTGTTGTTGCCATCGTTGGCCTTTGTCACTGGCTATTATTGGTGGATACTAGGAGGAGGTCTTGCATTGCTAGGCGCGATATTTCTAATTGAAATATTGGTCAGCCGTTTGGCTGAAAAAGCGGTCGAGCGTGCTTCAATTCAAGACAGAGTGAGCGAAAGCTCCTTCACAGAAACAAACGTGCAATAACTATAGTTTTATTTGATTCTAGCGATCGAACAGAAGTCCAATTGACCGGCAAAAAAATCAAACTCACCGGCGGCTGCATGTGCGGCGGCGTCCGATTCCAGATCACCGGCACGCCGATGGCGGTTAGCCATTGCCATTGCGCCGATTGCCGACGTTCGACCGGCGCCCCATTCATGACCTGGATCACGGCCAAGAGCGAGGACTTCGCCTATAGCCTCGGCATGCCGAAGGAATACGCGTCGTCGGCTACCGTCCGCCGGGCATTCTGCGAACGCTGCGGCACCGCGCTCGCCTACCGCAGCGAGGACCATCCCGAAGAGGTCGATGTCTCGGCCGCCGCCCTCGACGACCCGCAAGCGGTCACCCCCGACGACCATCTCTGGATCGGCTCGAAGCTGAGCTGGATCGAGCTCGGCGACGACCTGCCGCGGCTCGAGGCGGCGCATTGGGGTCACGGTTACCCGAAGCGGGATTAGGGCAATTTCGTTATCTCGAGTGCTGCGCAGCATGCAACGGTGCGCGGCCGGCCCTAACGGGAACCGTCATCGCGAGCCGCCAGAGGCGGCGCGGCGATCCAGGAATCTCGCCCCGCTCTCGACGCCAACTCTGGATTGCTTCGCTGCGCTCGCAATGACGTTGCTATTCAAACCTAATTAAAACCATCCTGCTCCCGAACCCGCGCCGGATCTTTACGGCAGCAGTACCGTGCTGCCGGTCGTCTGGCGACTTTCCAGGTCCTGGTGTGCCTGCACCGCTTCGGCCAGCGGATAGGTCTGGTTGATCTCGATCTTGACGGCGCCGCTCTGGACGACGTCGAACAGGGCGGTGGCGCTTTCCACCATGTCCTCGCGCGAGGCGGTATAGGTCATCAGCGTCGGCCGGGTCAGATAGAGCGAGCCCTTGGCCGCCAGCAGCCCGGTATTGAAATCGGCGACCGGGCCCGAGGCGGCGCCGAACAACACCATCATGGCGCGCGGGCGCAGGCAGTCGAGGGAGCCGTCGAAGGTATCCTTGCCGACGCCGTCATAGACCACGGGCACGCCGGCGCCGGCGGTCAGTTCGCGCACCCGGTCGACGAAGTTTTCCTCGCGGTAATTGATGATGTGGGTGCAGCCGTGGGCCTTGGCGAGCTCGCCCTTTTCGGCGTTGCCGACGGTGCCGATGATGGTGGCGCCGATATGCTTGAGCCATTGGCAGGCGATCAGCCCGACCCCGCCGGCGGCGGCCTGCCACAGCACGGTATCGCCGGGCTGGACGCGATAGGTGCGGCGGATCAGGTACTCGACGGTCATGCCCTGCAGCATCATCGCCGCCCCGGTTTGATCGTCGATGTCGCCGGGCAGCTTGACGATGCGGTGGTCGGGGATGAGCCGTGATTCGGCGTAGGCGCCGACCGGCATCGCGGCATAGGCGACGCGGTCGCCCTCGCGGAACTCTGTGACCCCGGCGCCGACCGCTTCGACCACGCCGGCGCCCTCCATGCCGATGACCGCCGGCATATCGGACAACGGATAGGCACCGCTGCGGTGATAGGTGTCGATGTAGTTGAGGCCGACCGCGGTCTGCCGCAGCCGAACCTCGCCCTCGTCCGGATCGCCGACCTCGACCTCGTCCCAGACCATGTTCTCGGGCCCGCCGGGCTCGTGGATGCGGATTGCCTTGGTCATTGCCAACTATCCTCTCAAGTGCTGTTCAAAGAACGTGGACGTGCGCCCGTTCGCGGCGGCGGCGGCGTCCGCATCGTAGTGCTCGCCGCCGACCCGGGCGAAAGCATGGTCCATGCCGCCGTAGTCGCGGATGGTGACGTTGGCGGCGCCGTCGAGCGCGGCGTGAATCTTCTGCTGGGCCTCGGCCGGGCAAAACTGATCCTTCTCGGCAACATGAAGCATAAGCGGGTGACCGATGTTGCCGGCTTCGTCGAGGTTGTTTTCGATGCCGACGCCGTAATAGCCGACATTGCAGTCGGCGTCCGACCGCGTCGCCATCAGGTAGGCCAGTTTGCCGCCCAGGCAATAGCCGACGGTGCCGACCTTGCCGGTGCAGGCCTCGTGACCGCGAAGATGATCGAGCGCCGCGGTAAGGTCGACGATGCCGGCATCCTCGTCGAAGCCCTGGTAGAGCTCGAACGCGCGGGCCCAATGTTCCTCGGTCTGATCGGTGAGCTGGATGCCTTCCTCCTGGCGCCAGAACAGGTCCGGGCACAGCACCGCATAGCCGTTGCCGGCGAAGCCGTCGGCGAGGTCGCGCATGACCTTGTTGACGCCGAAGATCTCCTGGATGAGGACGATGCCGGGACCGGCGCCGGTTTCCGGTACGGCGAGGTACCCCGGAAATCTTCCGTCCGGGCCGGTGATGATGAGATCGGGCATGAGGCTCCTCCTGCGGGCCAGTTCTTGATCTTCGTCGGCCGTACGATATAGCGCCCCCAAAGGCTTGTCACGCCGCCGCGGGGCGATCGAATAGGCCGACACGAAGCGGATAGAAGGCGCCCCCGGAATCGGGCCCACTCTGCTCCTGCGACGGAGCCGAAGGGGCGCGAGATGACCGCATTGCGTATGGGAGCAACAGAATGGACGCTGCTGATCCTGCTCTCGGTGCTGTGGGGTGGCGTCTTCCTGCTCAACGCGATTGCGCTGACCGCGCTGGGGCCGCTGACGATCGCGCTCGGGCGGGTCGGCCTGGCGGCGCTGGTTCTGACCGCGGTGCTGCCGCTGATCGGCGTGCGGCTGCCGACCGCGTTCCGAATTTGGGGCGCGTTCCTGATCATGGGGGCGCTCAACAACGCCCTACCCTTCACCCTCATCGTCTGGGGCCAGACCTATATCGACAGCGGGCTGGCGGCGATCCTCAACGCGACGACGCCGATCTTCACCGTGCTCATCGCCCATGCCGCGACCCGCGACGAGCGCTTGACGCCGGGCCGGTTGGCCGGGGTCGGGCTCGGTTTCTGCGGTGTCGCGGTGCTCATCGGCGATCAGGCGGTGGCCGGCTGGAGCTGGCACAATATCGGCCAGGTCGCCGTGCTGGGGGCGGCGTTGAGCTATGCCTGCGCCGGGATTTACGGCCGCCGGTTTCACGGCCTGTCACCGGTCGTCGCGGCGACCGGCATGCTCTGGGGCTCGACCCTGTTGCTGGCACCGGTCGCGTTGTGGGTCGAGATGCCATGGCAGGTGGCGCCGAGCGCCGAAGCGTGGGGCGCGGTGATCGGTCTCGCCGTCGCCGGGTCGGCCGCCGCCTATGTCATCTACTTCCGCCTGCTGGCGGTGGCCGGGGCGACCAACCTGCTGTTGGTCACCTTTCTGTTGCCGGTGATCGCGGCCGTTCTCGGCTACATCGTGCTCGACGAGCGCTTGGGCTGGAATGCCTGGGTCGGCTTGGCGCTGATCCTGGGCGGGCTGGCCGCTATCGACGGCCGGCTAATCGGGAAGATCACCCGACCGTGCCACGCGAAACAATACTGAAAGATCAGTCTATGAATCCCTGCGCGGACGCCCTGCTTGCCATGCGGGGACCAGCCCCACGCACAGCGGCGCTAGAAACAAGACAGGCCGGTTTGTCTTTACACTGCGGCGCTGATGCTTGACGCCCGATCAAAACCGTCGCCTAGGCGCAGAGCAAATAGCCCTCGAGTTGAAGCAGCGCCGACTTGGTCGCGAGGCCGCCGGCGCCGGAATAGCCGCCGAGGTGGTCGCCGGCGATGACGCGGTGGCAGGGGATGAGGACCGGGATCGGGTTTTTGCCGCAGGCGCCGCCGACGGCGCGCGCGGCGCCCGGCGAGCCGACCGCCGCGGCGAGCTCGCCATAGGTCCGCACCTGACCCGGCGGGATCCGTAGCATGGCGTCCCAGATCGCCTGCTGAAACTCGGTGCCGGCCGGGCGCAGCGGCAGCTCGAACGCCCGCAGGCCACAATAGAAGTAGCCGTAGAGCTGTTCGCAGGCGGCGGCGAGCAGCGGGGTGGTGCTGACGTCGGGGCGGTCTTCGAAGCGAAGCTCGGTAATGACGCCATCCTCCTCGACCACTGTGAGCGGTCCGACCGGGCTGTCATAGACGGCGTGCGGCATCGGCTTATACCAAGGTTCGATGATAGGGACACATCTCATGGGTGCATATCGGGTTATCCGGGCAGGCGCGGTGCGAAACGCGATGTCGAGGCATCGGGCGAGCGCCGCAACGCACCCGGGGAGCCGATTTGCCCCACCGAAGGCCGCGGTCTTTGGCCCGCTCACGGCGTTGCGGGCCGCTTGTGGTGGATCTGCACCACGGCGCGCCCCGCGCCTGGTGAGCGGACAAAATCCCTGCGGTGAGATGGGTTCCTATCATCGAACTTTGGTATTAAGCCTCCATCAACGCGGCCTCGAGCGCGTCGGCGCCGGTCAGCGGCAGGGAACAGGTCGGCCCGCGGCAGATGTAGGCGGTTGCCTGGTCGTCGATCGGCGTCTTACCGGCGGCGGGGTGACTGTCGGGCAGGGTATCGTCGGGGCCGATCGTCTGCAGAATTCTATGAGGCAGCGAGATACCATACACGGTGCGCAGCAGCGCAGTCATGGACTCCAACCCCGCAGCGCCGACGAGAACCACCTGCAACGGCTCCTGATAGAAGTCGTAGGCGGCGATCAGGCTGGTCAGGGCCAGCACATTGCGTTCCAGTTCGCCGGCGAAAACACGGAAGATTTCTTCCGCCCGGTCGCGATAACGGGCGTCGCCGGTCAGGTGGTAGAGGCGGACGAAGTCCTCCGCCAATATCGCATTGCCGGCCGGGGTCGCGTTGTCGAACGAGGTCTTGGTGCGCGCGATCAGGTCGTCGACATCGTCGGCGGCGAGGAAGTAGGCGCCGCCCTTGCCGTCGCGATAGTGGCGCTCGACAATATCGCACCACGCCTGCGCGCGATCGAGGTAGGCGGTTTCGGCGGTGGCCTCGTAAAGCAGCAGGGCGGCGCGGATCATCAGCGCGTAATCGTCGAGCGTTGCCGGATGGGCGGCACGGCCCTCACGCCAACTGTGGCGCAGGCGGCCGTCGACGGCCATCGCATCGGCGACGAAGGCGAAGGCATTACGCGCGGCGGTCAGCCATGCCGGCTGGTCGAACGCTTGCGCGGCCCGGACCAGGGCACCGATCATGAGCCCGTTCCAATCCGCCAGGACCTTGTCGTCGAGGCCGGGGCGAATCCGTTTATCGCGTATTTTCAATAGCTTGACACGCAGTTGGGCGAGCTCTTGCTCGTCTTGGTCCGACTTCAGGTCGGGCCGGGCGGAGCGATTCAAGATGGTCTTGCCTTCCCAATTGCCGGCCGGCCGGACGTCGTAGGCAGCGGCGAAAACGGCGGCATCGGAGCCCAGCGCGGTGGCGATCTCGTCGGCCGACCAGACGTAGAACTTGCCTTCCTCGCCCTCGCTGTCGGCGTCGAGGGTGCCGGCGAACGCGCCTTCGGCGGTCAGCATCTCGCGAAACAGCCAGTCGATGGTCTCGTGCACCCGCGCGGCATAGAGCGGGTTGCCGGTTTCCTGCCACACCAGGGTCAGGAGTTCGACCATTTGGGCGTTGTCATAAAGCATCTTCTCGAAATGCGGCGCCAGCCACCGGTCGTCGGTCGAGTAGCGGGCGAAGCCGCCGCCGAGATGGTCGTAGATACCGCCTTGGCACATGCGGTTCAGGGTCACCGTGACGGCGTCGAAATAGCGCTGCGTTCCGGTTTTCTGCCACGCCCGCCACAGCAGCGCGAACAGCGACGGCTGGGGAAATTTTGGCGCCGGTCCGATACCGCCGAGGACCATGTCGACAGAACCCATGACATGGCCGGCGACCTGGTCGACCAGGTCTTGGGGCCAGCTCGCCGTGCTTTCCGGCGGGTCCAGCCGCTGCAGCGCGGTGGCCAAGGCGTCGACGTTGTTATCCACCTTGTCGCGCTCGTCGGCGAAGATCTCCGCCACCCGCCGCAGCACCTCTGGAAAGCCCGGCCGGCCGAAGCGCGGTGTCGGCGGAAAATAGGTGCCGCCCCAGAACGGCTCGCCCTTCGCCGTCAGGAACATGGTCAACGGCCAGCCGCCTTGCTGCCCCAGCAGGGCGAGCGAAGACTGGTAGATGCCGTCGAGGTCGGGGCGTTCTTCGCGGTCGACCTTGATATTGATAAACAGATCGTTCATCAGCGCCGCGATGCCCGCATCCTCGAAGCATTCATGGGCCATGACATGGCACCAATGGCAGGCTGAATAGCCGACCGACAGCAGGATCGGCTTGTCGCCGGCGGCCGCGGCATCGAGCGCCGCGCGCCCCCACGGCCACCAATCGACCGGGTTTTCCTTGTGCTGCAGCAAATAGGGGCTGGTTTCGGCGGCGAGGCGGTTGTCGGGCATATTACATTCCGGTGGTTCAAGCGGCGTTGCGCGATGCGGCACCTTCGCCTAGGGTGATGAGAATTGGTCTTAAATTCCGCCAGCTCAAGCTCTAAATGGGGAGCAACCACGCGGCGAGAGGTTGAGCAATGAAATTCACCATCAATATCGACTGTACGCCGGCCGAGGCGCGGGCCTTTCTCGGCCTGCCCAATGTCGAGGCGATGCAGGAAAAGCTGATCGCGGAAATCGAAAAGCAAATGGTCGCCAACATCAAATCGATGGACCCCGAGGCTATTTTCAAGACCTGGCTGCCGGCGTCGCTGCAGGGTGTCGAGCAGATGCAGAAAATGTTTTGGGACCAGTTGGCGGGCGCGGCCAAGGGTGGGAAAAAGGCATGACCGATCCGGAGCTTTTCTATCGCCGCCACGTGTTTTGCTGCACCAACGTCAGGCCGGACGGCCATCCGCGCGGATGTTGTGCCGGAAAAGACTCGATCGAGCTCCGTAACTATATGAAAAATAAAGCAAAAGAGATGGGATTCAAGCGCACGCGCATCAACGCGTCGGGCTGTCTCGACCGCTGTGAATTGGGCTCGACGATGGTGATTTATCCCGAGGGCGTGTGGTATCGCTATGACACGACGGCCGACATCGATGAAATACTCGAAACCCATGTCCGCGACGGCGGGCGCGTCGCGCGCCTGATGCTCTATCCGAAAGACCGTCCGGAAGGCCTCTTGGCCGGATGAGCCGCGGCGCTCGGCCCGGGTGAGCGCTCAACACGACACCATCTTTGCGCTATCGAGCGGCGCCGGCCGCGCCGGTATCGCCGTTTTTCGCCTGTCCGGACCCCAATCGGCGGCGGCGGTGACGATCCTGACCGGCGGCCGACCGCCGCCGCCGCGACGGGCCCGATTGGTGTCGCTGCTGGCGCCCGGCGACGGCGCTCTGATCGATCGCGGCATCGTCATCTGGTTGCCCGGCCCGGCGACGTTCAGTGGCGAGGACATGGCGGAGTTCCATGTCCACGGCGGGCGCGCCGTGGTCGCCGCGGTGACCGACGCCCTGGCGGCGATTGCCGGCCTGCGCCCCGCCGAAGCCGGCGAATTCACCCGCCGCGCATTCGATAACGATCGGCTCGACCTGACCCAGGTCGAAGGTCTGGCCGATGTCATCAACGCCGAGACCGAGGCCCAGCGGCGCCAGGCAGTACGCCAGATGGAGGGCGCCCTCGGCGTGCTTTACGAGGATTGGCGGGCGCGGTTGATCCGCCTGCTGGCCCATGCCGAGGCTGAGATCGATTTTCCCGACGAGGCCGGGACCGATGGCGCCGCCGCCGACCTGCTCGCCCGCATCGCCGGATTGACCGACGATATCCGGGCCCATCTCGACGACGGCCATCGCGGCGAACGTCTGCGCGACGGCGTCATGATCGCCATCGTCGGGGCGCCGAACACCGGCAAATCGACACTGTTGAACCAGATCGCGCGCCGCGACGTGGCCATCGTGTCGACCACCGCCGGCACCACCCGCGACGTCATCGAGGTTCATCTCGATCTTGGCGGATTTCCGGTCACCGTGGCCGATACCGCCGGATTGCGGGCGGCCTCCGGCGATATCGAGGCCGAAGGCATCCGCCGGGCGCGCCACCGCGCGGCATCGGCGGATTTGCGGCTGGCCGTCTTCGACGCCACGGCGTGGCCCGAAATTGATAGCGAAACCAAGGCCTTCGTCGATGACGACACGCTGGTGTTGATCAACAAGCGGGACCTGGCAGTGGTGCCCGACGACGCGGCGGTCGGCGGACAGTGCGCATTTGCCGTATCGGCGACGACTGGCGACGGGCTGGCGGCGGTCCTGGCGCGGCTCGAGGTTATCGTCGCCGAACGCCTGGCCGGGGATGCCGGGCCGAGCCTGACGCGGGCCCGCCACCGGCGCGCGCTGGAGGACACGGTCGAGGCGCTGGAGCGGGCCAAATCCGCGGCTTTGCCGGAGTTGGCGGCGGAGGATCTGCGCCTCGCCGGGCGCGCCCTCGGGCGCATCACCGGGCGCGTCGACGTCGAAGACCTGCTCGATGTCATCTTCGCCGATTTCTGCATCGGCAAGTAATGTTTCACGTGAAACATGGCCCGATTGGCCTTTGACTCGCCGCCGCACGGTGCCTAGATTTCGCGCCATGAAGAGCTACGATGTCATCGTCATCGGCGGCGGCCACGCCGGCTGCGAGGCGGCCGCGGTGGCGGCGCGCCTCGGCGCGCGCACGCTGTTGGCCACCCATCGTCTCGACACGATCGGCGAAATGTCCTGCAATCCGGCGATCGGCGGTCTGGCGAAGGGCCATTTGGTGCGTGAGATCGATGCCCTCGACGGGCTCATGGGCCGGGTCATCGACGGCGCCGGGATCCAATTCCGGCTCCTCAACCGCAGCCGCGGACCCGCGGTGCGCGGCCCCCGGGCCCAGGCCGACCGCCGACTCTACCGGGCCGGCATGCAGGCGCAGTTGGCGGCGACCGCCAACCTCGATATCCGCGCGCTCGCCATCGAAGACGTCGAACTCGACGGGGCGGGCCGCGCGTGCGGTGTTGTCACCGCCGACGGTACAACGATCACGGCCGGCCGGGTCGTTTTGACGACCGGCACGTTCCTGCGCGGACTTATCCATATCGGGACTCGGAAAATCCCCGCCGGGCGCGTGGGCGAGGCGCCGGCGACCGGTCTCAGCGCCACCTTGGAGCGCTTCGGCTTCGTCCTCGGGCGGCTGAAAACAGGGACTCCGCCGCGCCTCGACGGCCGCACCATCGATTGGGCGGCGCTCGAGATTCAGTACGGCGACGACCCGCCGCTGCCGTTTTCCTATCTCACCCGCCGCATCGAGGTGCCCCAGGTGCCGTGCCATATCACGTGGACAAATCCGGCGGTTCATGACCTCATTCGCGCCAATCTCGATCGCGCGCCGCTCTATTCCGGGCAGATCGACGGCACCGGGCCGCGCTATTGCCCGTCGATCGAGGACAAGGTGGTGCGTTTCGCCGACCGCGAGCGCCACCAGATCTTTCTCGAACCGGAAGGCCTGGACGACGATACGATCTATCCCAACGGCATTTCGACGTCGTTGCCGGAGGAGGTTCAGCGCGACATGGTGGCGCATATTCCGGGTTGCGCGAATGCGCGAATCCTGCGTCCCGGCTACGCCATCGAGTATGACTTCGTCGACCCGCGGGAACTCCACCCGACTCTGGAAACGCGCCGCATTTCAAGGCTTTACCTGGCCGGACAGGTCAACGGCACGACCGGCTACGAGGAAGCGGCGGCGCAGGGCCTGATGGCCGGCCTCAACGCCGCCCTCGCCGCGTCCGGCGGCGATCCCTTCGTCCTCGACCGCGCCGATGCCTATATCGGCGTGCTGATCGACGATCTGGTCACGCGCGGCGCCGACGAGCCCTATCGCATGTTTACCTCGCGCGCCGAGTACCGTTTGCGCCTGCGCGCCGACAATGCCGACCAGCGCCTAACACCGATGGGCGCGCGGATCGGCTGCATTTCTCCGACACGGGCGGAAACCTACCGCCGCAAGGCGGCCCGTCTCGGCGCCGCGCGTCGTTCGGTCGCGGCTTTGAGCGCGACGCCGAGCGAGCTGGCGGCGCACGGATTCGCCGTCAATCAGGACGGCGTACGGCGGACCGTGCCAGACCTGTTGGCCCGGCCCGACATGACCATCGAGCGCCTGGCGATGATCTGGCCCGCGTTGGCCGCGATCGATCCCGATATCGCCGAGCAGCTCGAGATCGATGCCCACTACCGTGGCTATCTCGATCGCCAGACCGCCGACATTCAGGCTTTCCGCCGCGACGAGGCGTTGCGGTTGCCGGCCGATCTCGATTTCGGCCGCCTCGCCGGGCTGTCCGCCGAAGTGCGGGAACGGCTGGCGGCGGCGCGGCCGGCGACGTTGGGTGCGGCGGGCCGGCTGCCGGGCATCACACCGGCGGCGCTGACCGTCTTGCTGCGCCATGTGCGCAAGCAAGGGAGTTCGGTTCGGGCGGCCTGACCGCGAACGGTGACCACGCCCCTGACGATCGATGGGTTCCAAACCGAGACCGGTGTTTCACGTGAAACATTGGCGCGGCTGGCGCTGTTCGCCGACCTCCTGAGCGCGTGGCAGGGCCGGATCAACCTCGTCGCCGGGCCTTCGCTGGACGACGTTTGGCGTCGCCATATGCTTGATTCCGCTCAGATATTGGACATCCTCCCGCGGCCGACCCGATCCGTGCTCGATATCGGCAGCGGCGCCGGATTCCCCGGCCTGGTGCTGGCGATTCTCGGCGTGCCGCAGGTCCATCTCGTCGAGAGCGACGGCCGTAAGGCCGTCTTTCTGCGCGAGGCGGCGCGGCAGACCGCGGCCCCGGTCACCGTTCATCATGGCCGCATCGAGCGCCTGCACCCGTTCCCGGTCGACGTGGTGACGGCCCGCGCCTGCGCCCCGCTCGCCCGGTTGCTCGAACTCGCGGCGCCCTTTCTGACCCCGCCGGCGGTCGGCGTGTTCCCCAAAGGACGGCGCTGCGAAGATGAATTGACCGCGGCGCGGGAAAAATGGAATATGGCTGTCGAACGCCACCCCAGCCGGACCGATCCGGCGGCGACCCTCCTCATGGTCCGTGATGTCGAACCTGTCTGATTCCGTAAGCCCATCGCCGGCGCCGCCCCTCGATTCCGATATCAAGAAACGTCCTCGTATTATCGCCATCGCCAATCAAAAAGGCGGTGTCGGTAAGACGACGACGGCGATCAATCTCGGTACCGCTCTGGCGGCGGTCGACCGGTCGGTGCTGGTGATCGATCTCGATCCGCAACGCAACGCCACCACCGGTTTGGGCATGGCGCTCGACGAATCGGCGCTGACATCCTACGATCTCATCCTGAAAACGGCGGATTTCAGCGATATTGTGGTCGACGGCCTGGTGCCGAACCTGCAATTGATCCCGTCCTCGGTCGAGCTGTCGGGGGCCGAGCTCGAGCTGGTCTCGTTGCCGCGGCGGGAATTCCGCCTCAAGGAGGCCGTCGCCGAACGATTGGGCGGGTACGATTATGTTCTCATCGACTGTCCGCCGGCCCTCGGCCTGCTGACCCTCAATGCGCTGGCGGTCGCCGATTCGCTGCTCGTGCCCCTGCAGTGCGAGTTCTACGCCCTCGAGGGCCTGAGCCATTTGATTCGCACCATCAACCGGATCAAGAAGGCGTTCAACCCCGAGCTCGAGATCCAAGGCGTCGTGCTGACCATGTATGACGGACGCAACAATCTGTCGGACCAGGTGGCGGCCGACGTCCGCGGCTATTTCGGGTCCAAGGTTTACGAGACCATGATTCCACGCAACGTCCGCGTCTCGGAAGCACCGAGTCACGGCAAGCCGGTGCTGCTCTACGATTGGCGGTGCGCGGGATCGCAGGCCTATATGAAGCTGGCGGCGGAAGTCCTGCGGCAAGAGAAGGAAGAGTGACATGAGCGCGGAGAAATCTGAATCGCGGGGGCTCGGCCGCGGCCTGGCCGCTCTTTTGGGCGAGGATTCCGGCGACGATTCATCGGCCGCCGCCGGCCATGCGGCACAGGAATTGCCGCTCCACCAGATTCACGCCGGGCGGTTTCAGCCCCGCCACCGGTTCGACGACTCGGATCTCGAGGCCCTGGCCGGGTCGATCCGGGAGATGGGCGTTCTACAACCTATCCTTGTGCGACCCCATCCGGATATCGCCGGCGCCTATGAGATCGTCGCCGGCGAGCGGCGGTGGCGCGCCGCGCAACGGGCGGGGGTTCACGAGATCCCCGCCTTGGTCCGCGATCTCGCCGACCGCGACGCGCTCGAAGTGGCGCTGGTCGAGAACATCCAGCGCGAGAACCTGTCGCCGCTCGAGGAGGCGCAAGGCTACCGTCGGTTGCTGTCCGAGTTCAACCACACGCAAGAGGCGTTGTCGAAAGTGGTCGGCAAGAGCCGCAGTCATGTCACCAACATGATGCGGCTGCTCGGCCTGCCCGAACCGGTCAAGGCGATGCTCGACGACGGCCGGCTGACGGTCGGCCATGCCCGCGCCTTGCTCAATGCGCTTGACCCGGTCGACCTCGCCCATCAGGCGGTGAACGGCCAGCTCAATGTCCGCCAGACCGAAGAGCTGGTCCGTGTTGGACGGCTGCGGTCCCGTCCGCGCCGCGCGCGCCGCTCGAAGTCGGCCGACATCGTCGCCCTCGAGCGCGACCTGTCGCAGCGGCTGGGCCTGCGCGTGGCCGTTCACGATCGCAACGGCAAGGGCGAGATCGTTATTCGCTATGCCACCCTGGAGCAGCTCGACGGCCTCTTGAAGCGCCTCGGCCACCAAGCCTAAGTGCTTAAATTCAAAACGAATTTTTGCTCCAAAACCGTGGTGCCCCACTGCCGCCCCTCGACCTTCTCGACGAGTTCGAAGCCGGCCGATTCGTAAACTTGGCGGGCGGCGTCGAGGCCGGCGAAGGTTCACAGATAGATTCGATCGTCCCGGCGGTCGCGGCAAAGCCCGATCGCGGCCTCAAGCAGGCGGCGCCCGATGCCCTGCCCGCGAAAGCGATCGTCGACGATGAACCAGCGCAGATGAGCGCCGCTCGTCGCCGCTTTGCTGCGGTCGACGGATACCGATCCCGCCATTCGGTCGTCGACGAGGGCAAGCCAAAAGCCATCGCGCCCGGCCTCGAATTCGGCGAGGAACCGGCCCATGCCAGCGGCGACTTTGGCCTCGAATTCGGGCCCGAAGTTCCAGGCCTCGGCATAGTAGGTGCCGTGGATACCCACCACCCAGCCGAGCGCGCCGGGTCGGTGGCCGCACAGCCGGACCGGTCGCTGCCGGGTCAACGGCGTCGTGCGCGCTGCGCCGCGTTGGCCAGCATCAGCAGGGCGCGGCCGCAGATCGCCTCCGCCGGCATGCCGGTTCGCTTGCACGCCGCCTCGGCGTCGACCAGGACGTCGAGGGCGTGGGCGAGGCGGGGACGGGTCCACAACCTGAGCTGGTGAATGAGGCGGCCGCGCACCTTGAAGAACGGCGGCGGCCGCAAGGCGCCGATCGCCTGCTCGGCGCTCCGGCCCTCGGCGACCAAGGCGGCGGCGAGGTGGAGGCGCTGAAAATGCCGCTGGGCGCCGCGCAAGGTGGCGACCGGTGACTGACCCTCCTGGTTCAGCCGGGCCAAGGCGCGGTCCAAGTTGCGGAAATCGCCTTCCGCCGCGGCGAGGGCGGCGGATTCCGTCGAATGCGTCGAACTGTCGCCAATGCACGCCTCGACGTCGGTGAGGTCGACCTCACCGCTGCCGCCCATGTAGAGCACGATTTTTTCCAATTCGCCGCGCGTCACCATGCGGTCGCCGCCGAGGTGCTCGCAGAGGAAATTACGTGCATCGCCGGTGACGGTCATGCCGGCCGCCGAAAAGGTGGCGCTAATGACATCCTCGAGCGTCTCGCCGTCGTCGCTGTAGCAGGGCAGCGCGGCGCCGGTCTTGGCGGCCTCGAACAGTTTGCGCAGCGGTGCCCGCGGCGGCAGGTCGCCGGCCTCGATCACCACCAACGCCTCGGCCGTTGCATCGTCGAGCAGCGCCGCGAACGGCGTCGGCGGCGGCGTGTCGCCGTCCGATCGCACCCGAACCACGCGCCGCCCGCCGGTCATCGAGACCGCCGCCGCCTCGTCGTGGAGCCGTGCCGGATCGGTCTTGAGTTCGGCGGCGGTCAGGGTGGCGATGCGAAACGGATCGGCAAGGTCGGGAACCACCGTCGCGGCCAGGGTCGCCGCGCGCTCGCGGACCAGGCCACCGTCGGGGCCATAGACCAATACCGCGCGAACGGCGGGATCCGGCGCGGACAGGAACGCTCGAATCTGACGCGGCGCGATCTTCATCGCGCCCTAGCGTTTGGAGGTGAAATACAGCGTCAGCTGAGTCGCGATTTCTTCGGCGACCTGCTTGGCCGCAAGCTCCTGGGCATAGTCGTTGGCCGCCAAGGTGGCGAACTCCGAGCTGACGATGTCGAAACTGGTCACCGCGAGATAGCGGCGCGACAGGAAGGAGCTTTTGCCGTCGGCCGAGGTCAGCTGATAGTGGGCGTTGAGCCGGTAGTTGCGGCGCGAAGCGAGTTCGTCGCTGGACAATACGGACGGCGGGCTGGTCGCGCTGAGCTGGACTTCCAGCCGGTAGATGTTGTTCGCCGGGACGCCCTTGGGGTTCAACAGGTCGACCAGCTCGTTGCGCACCTGCTGGCCGACCCGGTCGGCAATCGAGGCGACATAGATCGTCGCCAAATCATCGTTGACGGCGCCGTCCCTGTAGGTCGCGTGCAGCGGACGAAAGCCGCAGGCGGCGAGGGCGGCGAGGCAGCATGCCAGGACGAAGGCTCTAAACCACGACATTGATGATCCGATCCGGAACCACGATCACTTTGCGCACCTGGCGGCCCTCGATATGGCGTTGCACCCCTTCCAGCGCCAACGCCGCCGTTTCGGCGTCGTCGTTGGCGGCGCCGCGGGCGATCTCCATCTCGGCGCGTTTCTTGCCATTGACCTGGACCGCGACGGTCACGGTTCCGTCGACCAGCAGCGCCGCATCGGCCTCGGGCCACGGGGCGTCGACCAGCAGCCCGTTGCGGCCGAGCGCACGCCACAGCTCTTCGGCGAGGTGCGGCATCATCGGCGAGACCAGGCGGACCACCGTTTCGAGGCCGAGCCGGCGCATCCACAGCGCGGCTTCGTCGTCGCCGGCAAATTCGGCGACCGCATTCGACAGCTCGCGGACCCGCGCCACCGCGCGATTGTAGTGGAATCGCTCGAGATCGTCGGAGACGCCCGCGATCGTGCGATGAATCGCCTTGAGCAGGCGAAAAGCGGGTTCGGCATCGCTTTCCTCGAACGACGCTGGACGCGGTACATCGACACCGGCGATGGCGACTTCACCACCGGCGATCAGTCGGTAAAGCCGGTTGACGTAACGCCAGGCGCCTTCGATGCCGGAATCAGTCCAGTCGAGGTCGCGTTTCGGCGGGCTGTCGGACAACATGAACAGGCGCGCGGTATCGGCGCCGTAGGTGGCGATAATGTTCTCCGGGTCGACCACGTTCTTGCGCGATTTGCTCATTTTCTCGGACCGGCCGACGGTCACCGGCGCGCCGTCCTCGACGGTGACCCAAAGGCCCGTATCGTTCCGCTCGACCTGCGACGGCAACAGCCAATTGCGGTCGACCCGGTAGGTTTCGTGACACACCATACCCTGGGTCATCAGGCCGGCGAACGGCTCGTCGAGATCCATATAGCCGCAGCGGCTCAGTGCGCGGACGAAGAAGCGGGAATAGAGCAGGTGCAGGATCGCGTGCTCGATGCCGCCGATATACTGATCGACCGGCAACCAGTAATCGACCGCGGCGCGGTCGAAGGCGCCTTCGGCATGGGGTGAGCAGAAGCGGGCGAAATACCATGACGATTCGAAAAAAGTATCGAACGTGTCGGTATCGCGCATCGCCGGTTTACCGCATCCGGGGCAGTCGACGTGCTTCCACGTCGGGTGGTGGTCGAGCGAATTGCCGGGCCGGCTGAAATCGACGTCCTCGGGCAATTCGACCGGCAAATCGCCGCTCGGTACCGGCACGATCCCGCAATCGATGCAGTGGATGACCGGTACCGGGCAGCCCCAATAGCGCTGCCGCGATACGCCCCAGTCCCGCAATCGGTAAATGGTGGCGGCGCGGCCGTGGCCGGACTGCTCCAGCCGTTCGGCGACCATCTCCTTGGCGCCTTCGATATCGAGACCGTCGAGGAAGTCCGAATTGATCAGGACGCCGGTGCCGAGGTAGGCTTCGTCTTCGACGGTGAAGTCGGCCGCGTCGACGCCTTCGGGGGCCACCACCGGCAAGACGTCGAGCCCGTATTTGCGCGCGAAATCGAGGTCGCGTTGGTCGTGGCCGGCGCTGCCGAAAATGGCGCCGGTGCCGTAGTCCATGAGCACGAAATTGGCGATATAGACCGGCACCGAACGCCCCGGCACGAACGGGTGATCGGCGGTGAGCCCGGTGTCGTATCCTTTCTTCTCGGCGGTCTCGATCGCCTCCTCGCTGGTACCCAGACGGTCGCATTCGTGGATGAACGCGGCGGCGTCGAGGTCGCGCGCGGCGATCTCCGCGGCCAGCGGATGATGGGGAGACAGCGCGCAAAACGACATGCCGAACAGGGTGTCGTGACGGGTCGTGAACACCTCGAGACGGTTGTCGAGCTCGGCGCCGGTGGTGCTGTCGCGAAGCCGAAAGTTGATATAGGCGCCTTGCGAGCGGCCGATCCAATTCTCCTGCATCAGCCGAACCCGCTCCGGCCACCGGTCGAGGTCCTGCAGCGCGTTTAGCAGGTCGTCGCTGAAATCGGTGATGCGCAGGAACCATTGCGCCAGCTTGCGGCGCTCGACCTCGGCACCGGAGCGCCAGCCGCGGCCGTCGATGACCTGTTCGTTGGCCAGAACGGTCTGATCGACGGGATCCCAATTGACCCAGGATTCGCGGCGATGGGCGATGCCCGCGACGAGAAAATCGAGGAACATCTGCTGTTCATGCTTGTAGTAGTCCGGCGAACAGGTCGCGATCTCGCGTGACCAATCATAGGACAAGCCCATGCTGCGAAGCTGGGTCCGCATGTTGTCGATGTTGTCATAGGTCCAGGTCGCCGGATGGATCTTGGCCTCGATGGCGGCGTTCTCCGCCGGCATGCCGAAGGCGTCCCAGCCCATCGGGTGCAGCACGTTGAATCCGCGCGCTCGTTTATAGCGCGCCAAGACGTCGCCCAAGGTGTAATTCCGGACATGCCCCATGTGGATGCGACCGGATGGGTACGGAAACATTTCGAGGACGTAGTATTTCGGCTTCGACGGATCCTCGTCGACGGCGAAACACCCGACCGCTTCCCAGGCGGCCTGCCATTTGGCTTCGGTTTCCTTGAAATTGTACCGGCTCATGAGCTGCTCACGGCGCGCTGGCTTCTATCTTCGCGACGAAAAGTGAGGACGCGGACACCATCACGGCCTGGTTACGACGGGCCGCGGCGCGGCCTATTCGTCGAGTTCCTGCAGTCTGATCCGGCGGGCCTGCGCCAGGATGGCGTTCTCGAGATCGACCGCTGTCTGCGGGTCGACGATGTCATCGATCCACAGTTCGGTGGGATCGAGCTTCTGGCGAAACACCACCGCCTTCACGCCGTCGGAACGGAGTTCCTTGCCGCGCACATAGATGTTGATCTTGAACCGCTCGCTCGGCGTCTCGGGAGGGGCATACCAATCGGTGATGATCACGCCGCCATAAGGGTCGGCGCTCGACAACGGCATAAAGGAAACAGTCTCCAAAGCGCCGCGCCAGAGAAAGGTGTTGACGCCGATGCCCTGAGAATCGGCGCCGAAACTGGTCAGCGCGCGGGGCGCGGGAATCGAGACGTTGTGGCCCGTCGGCGCGACTTTGACTTCCTTTTCGTCTTTCGAATCGCCGCTGCAGGCCGCCGTCAGCAACACCGAGAACACCACCGCCGCAATGCGGCCGGCGGCGCGCCATTCGGTCAAATTCCATCCCATTGGCACTCAGTCTCCCTATGACAGAAAACGCCCGCCCCCAGGGCAAAACGCGCCACACTATAGAGGGGAGGCGGACATTACGGCAATACGGCAAAGGCTTGAACGATCATTTCTGTGACCGGGGCTTGATTTGCAATCAATGCTTTTGCGGGCGAACATCATCTGCTAAACGCTGGCGCCATGAGCAACCTTAGTACAGATTTTTCGATCGCGGGCGCGGTTGCGATGCCGCTGCGCGTCGCCATCGTTGGTCATGTCGATCACGGCAAGTCGACGGTCGTCGGCCGCCTGCTGCACGAAACCGGCAATCTTCCCGAGGGCAAAGTCGAAGCAGTCGCCGATATGTGCGCACGGCGCGGCATGTCGTTCGAGTGGGCCTTCGTGACCGACGCCTTGCAGGTCGAGCGCGATCAAGGCGTCACCGTCGACGTCAGCCACATCCGGTTCCGCATTGGCGCGCGCGGGTTTGTCCTCATCGACGCGCCGGGCCACCACGAATTCCTCAAGAACATGATCACCGGCGCGGCCAGCAGCGACGCCGCCCTGCTCATCATCGATGCCGCCGAGGGCGTTCGCGAGCAATCGCGGCGTCACGGCTATCTGCTGCACCTGCTCGGCGTTTCCCAGGTCGCGGTCGCGGTCAACAAGATGGATCTGGTCGACTATTCGGCCGACGCCTTCGCCGCGATCGAGCGGGAATTTCGCGGTTATCTCGGTCAGATCGGCGTCACGCCCTCCTTCCTGATTCCGGTTTCGGCACGGGACGGCGACAACATAGCGGCACCATCGACGCGGATGCCGTGGTACGACGGGCCGAGCCTGGCCGACGCGCTGAGCCAGTTCCAGGCCCCCCTCCCGGCGTCCGGACAGCCGCTGCGGCTGTCGGTCCAGGACGTCTACCGGTTCGACAATCGCCGTATTATTGCCGGACGCCTCGAGAGCGGCCGCGTCGAGGTCGGCGACGAGATCATGTTTTCACCCTCCAACAAGGCCGGGCGCGTCAAATCGATCGAAGCCTGGGGAGCGTCACCGGCGCCGACCTCCGCCGAGGCGGGGCAGTCGATCGGGTTCACGCTCGAGGACCAGATCTTCGTCGAGCGCGGCGAATTGGTGAGCCATCTCGACGCCCTGCCGACCGAGACCAACGTCTTCCGCGCCCGGCTGTTCTGGCTCGGCCACCGGCCGTTGACCGAAGACCAGACCTATATGATGAAACTGGGGACCACCGAATCGTCGGTGCGGATCCAGAAAATCGAGCACGTCATCGATACCGGCGATCTGTCCGAGCGCGCGGCGGACCGCGTCGACCGCAACGCGGTTGCCGAGGTCACCCTGCGCAGCCGGGCCATGCTGGCGCTCGATCCGTTCGCCGATAATCCGCGCACCGGGCGATTCGTGCTGGTCGACGGCTACGACGTCGCCGGCGGCGGCATCGTCAACATGGAAGGCTATCCCAACCAGCGCGCGTCGGTGACCATCAAGTCGACCAACATCACCGCCGTCGAGAACCGGGTCTCCGGCGAGATGCGCGCGACGCGCAACGCGCACCATGGCGGGGTGTTGTGGTTTACCGGCCTATCCGGAGCGGGCAAATCGACGCTGGCGGTCGAGATCGAGCAGCGGCTGTTCCGCAAAGGCTATCACGCCTATGTCCTCGACGGCGACAACGTGCGCCGCGGCCTCAACGCCAATCTCGGCTTTTCGCCCGACGACCGCGCCGAGAACATCCGCCGGGTCGGCGAGGTGGCGGCGCTGATGGCGGATGCCGGATTGATCGTCATCACCGCCTTCATTTCACCCTACCGGTCGGACCGCGAGCGCGCACGCACCGCCGCCGGCGAGGGCTTCCACGAGATCTACATCAAGGCCGACCTCGTGACCTGCGAAAACCGCGATCCGAAAGGCCTCTACAAGAAGGCCCGAAGCGGCGAAATCGACGAATTCACCGGCATATCGGCGCCTTACGAAGAGCCCGAGAGCGCGGACTTGATCGTCGATACGTCCGATCTGTCGATCGACGAATGCGTCGACGTGGTGCTGCGCCATGTCGCCCGGCACTTCGAGATCACGCCGGCCTGAATGCCGCGCCGCCGGCCATTAGCGAGATGATCAGCCAAGCCGACTTGGCGGCCAATCTGAGCGGCGTCACGACACGGATCACGGACGCCGCCCGCGCCGCCGGTCGCGACCCCGCCGCGGTCACGCTGGTCGCCGTCGGTAAGACTTTTTCGGCCGACGTGATGGGCCTCGCGCTGGCCGCCGGGCAACGGGTTTTTGGTGAGAATCGGGTCCAGGAAGCGGCCGAAAAATGGCCCCCGCTGCGTCCCCGATATCCGGATTTGCGCCTCCACCTGATCGGCCCCCTGCAAAGCAACAAGGTCAAGGAAGCGGTCGCCCTGTTCGACGTCATCGAAACCATCGACCGGGAGAAAGTTGCGCGCCGCGTCGCCGCGGAGATCACCGCCAGCGGCCGTGCGGTGCGCTGTCTGGTCCAGGTCAACACCGGCGAGGAGCCGCAGAAAGCGGGTGTGTCACCCGGCGACGCCGACGACTTTGTCGGTTTTTGCCGGGACCAACTGGAGCTGCCGGTTACCGGCTTGATGTGCATCCCGCCGCTCGACGAGGAGCCATCGCTCCATTTCGCCCTGCTGGCGCAGATCGCCGAGCGCAACGATCTGGCGGAGCTCAGCATGGGCATGAGCGCCGATTTCGACACCGCGATCGCCTTCGGCGCCACCCTGGTCCGCGTCGGCACGGCGATCTTCGGGCCGCGCGACCCCCGGCCTTGAGTTAGATCGACGCCGCGATTCGCGGCGCTCGGAATAGACCGCTCTAACCGGCCGCAAACAGTGGCAGAAAATGGGCGTCGATCCCGGCGATGATCATCTCCACCGAGACCGCGGCGAGCAGAATGCCCAGAACCTTGGTGCCGATGTTGATCGCGGTCTTGTTGAGAAACCGGGCCGCCGTGCCGGCGAAGGCCATGGACAGCCATAGGATCGCGACAATCGCGGCGATCGTGATGGTGAGCGTCACGAAGTCGGCCACCGATTCGGCGCGGCTGCTGAACACGATCGTGGTCACGAAAACGCCGGGACCGGCCAACAGCGGTATGGCGAGGGGGTAGACCGCGATACTCTTGCCCGGCGTCGCCTCCTTTTCTTTCGCCGCCTCTTTCGCGTCCGCATCCTCCTCGCCCTCGCCCTTCAGCATGCCGAGCGCGATGGTCAGCACGATCAGTCCGCCGGCGATCTGGAACGACGGCACATGGACGCCGATCAGCAGCAGGATGTGATCGCCGATCAGCGCCGCGACGATCAACGCGATGAACGTGGTCAGCGCCGCGATTGCCGCCGTTCGCTGGCGCGCCCGGGCATCGTAGCCGCCGGTCAGGCCGAGGAAGACCGGAATGGCGAACAACGGATTCAACAGAGCGAACAGCGCGACGAATACATCGAGAAAGAGGTCGTTGCTGAACATGTCCCCGTCGGAGTATTGGCCTGGACCGCAGCTTCACCGGAAGCGGCATCAGCCCGCCCAATCGGCCATCCTATGCGACCGGCTTTCGCTCCTGCAAGTGCCGTCGGCCGGTGAGCGTTCGGTCAAATGGCACCCGCCGCTCAATCGGGGTAAAATGACACAACCCACCCGGGGTGCTGCGGTCGAGCGGTGATGGCTGGTTTCATGCCGAACCCCGGGCGTTTCTTTCAGCGGAGGTCCGACCGATGAAACTGCGATTCCCCCAACTGTGCCCTCGCCTCATTCGTCGGTGCGGGACGCTGATGGCGTCGCTAGCGATGTGTGCCAGCGTCACTCCCGCGGCCGCGGCCGACCCGCTCCTCGACGAGATCGTCGAGTTTACCGGCGTGGTCGAGTTCTTCGAGGCCGGCGTACCCGGCGTCGTCATTGGGGCGGTCCGTGGTGACGAGACGGCGGTGTTCGGTTTCGGCGAGACTGCAACCGATTCCGGCACGGAACCGAACGGGCAAACGTTGTTGCGAATCGGCTCGATTACCAAGGCCTTCACCGGCGAGGTGCTTGCCCATCTGGCGGCCGACGGTGTCGTCGGCTTCACCGATCCGCTGGCCGCCCATCTTGATCTCGGGGGAACCCCGCCGGCGGTCGACGGCCGCGCTGTCCGCCTGATCGATCTCGCCACCCATTCCGCCGGCCTGCCGCGTGAAGTCCCGCACCAGCCCGGCCCCAAGGACGATCCCTTTCGGCCGATCACGATGGAAGCCTTCGCCGCATGGCTCGCCGGCAACGAGCTGCTCTTCAAGCCAGGCTCGGCGGTGCTCTATTCCAACTTCGGCTTCGATCTGCTTGCCGCCGCTCTCGCCAGCGCTGCCGAGCAGCCCTACGCGGCACTCCTGGCGGAGCGAATCACCGAGCCGCTGGGCATGCGCGATACGACGTTTTCGCCGACCGCCGCGCAGAAGGCGAACATGATGCAAGGCCACTGGTTCGACGGCTCGCCGATGCCCGATGTACCGACGGCGCCGGCCATCGTCGGCTCGGGCGGCCTCTATTCGACCCCGAACGATCTGCTGCGCTGGATGAAATGGCATCTCGACCGGTTCGCCGCCGCCGGCGCCGAGGCGCGCCTGCTCGACCATGCGGCCTATCTCCAGCGCGACGGTCTCGCCACCGTGTCCGGCATGGATGAATCCGGTCACATGGATGCGGTGGGCCTGGCCTGGGTGGTGATGATGCCGGACGGCGATCGCCCGCTCATCCTGCAGAAGGCGGGCGGGCTCCAGGGCACGTTCAGCTATCTCGCGTTCGCGCCGACCCGCGGCGTCGCGGTCTTTATCGCGATCAATCAATTCGACTTCGGCGCCGCCATCAACATGGCCGCGCTCGCCAACGACCTGATCGCCGTCCTCGCGCCGCGGTAGGTCGTTGGTTCTCGAGTGATCCTCGGGCGCCGGCCCGTTGTGCCCGGCAACAGCCGGACAGGTTGCCCGAACCAACCCGGTTAGCGCCCGCAAAACCGACGTCGCGTCGATCTGCGAGGCGCGCGCCACTGCCATTTAGTCGGACAAGGAGCGGATCGTTTGCCGCTGGGATCACGGGCGGCGGGCGCAGGTCTGCGAGCGGCGGAGAGCCCTGGATCACCGCGGTCCGGTTGGCGACGCCGGCGGCAGCGATCGGTGTGATTGACGGCTCACTTCGTCGCGACGTGAGCCGATCACACCCGAGCGCCGATACCGGATCCGCAACTGCGGGTGATGCAAATACGATATTCTCATAGAATATGAAAAATCTGTTGCGAAATTCCGAGTTCTGTGCGCAAATTTCGGCTGATATCGTAATAATTGACTCTGATATTTCGAAAAACAGATCGTCATTTATCTGCCGAAGGTGCGAGGAGGCCCGCGTGAAGCCCGCCGAACCCAAAAAGGACGTCGATCGCACGACCCAGCAAAACGGCATCAGATCGCCGGAAGACGGGCTCAACCGATCGATCATCGCGATGCTCGAAAAAGACGGGCGTATGCCGTTCTCGGAAATCGCGCATAAGCTCGACGTGTCGGAAGGCACCATTCGCAACCGCGTCAACGCGATGAAGGCGGCGGGCATGCTGCGGATCGTCGCCATCGCCGATCCGGTGGTGGTCGAGTACCAGTCGGATGCCATGATCGGTATCCGGGTTGCGCCCGGCCATACCGCGGAATCGGTGGCTAATCGTCTGAGTGCCGATCACCAGGTCGTCTACGTGCTTTGGGTCGCGGGCAAATACGACCTGCTGGTCGAGGTCGTCAGCGACGATCCCGAGAGCTTCCTGACCTTCCTCGAAACCCGGATCCACTCGGCCACCGACATCGTCGAAGCCGAGGTCATGCTCGGCCTCAAGAACTTCAAGAACCAGTACCTGCTCAAGCGCGATTGGGAAGGTGGAGATGGCTGACGTCATCACGCCCCTGCGGGATTGGCGCGCCAAGACCGATAGTCCGGCGCGCGGCCTGCCCGCCGCGGCCTACGTCGACGAGGCGTTCTGGCGGATCGAATGCGAAACCGTACTGGCAAACAATTGGGTTTGCGTCGGCTTCGCCCATGAGCTTGACGCGCCCGGCGACGCGGTACCGGTGACGGTGGCCGGCCGGCCGGTGCTGCTCATCCGCAACAAGAGCGGCGACATCGCCGCGTTTCACAATGTGTGCCGGCACCGCTGCCTGAAGCTCGTCGACCAGCCCAAGCATGTCGGCAACCTGATCGTCTGCCCCTACCACTCCTGGGCCTACGACCTCGACGGCAGATTGCGCCGGTCGCCCCATTTCGGCGGCACCGGCCAGCACCAGCCCGAGGGTTTCGATCCGGCCGAGAATGGACTTCAGGCGATCGAAGTCGCGGTGTGGCACGATTGGATCTTCGTCAACCTCGACGGCAATGCGCCCCCCTTCGACGACTACGCCGCACCCCTCTTCCGTCGCCTCGACGGCATCGACTTCGACATGGTGCAACCGGTGGCCGTTCTCGACTTCGGCGAAATCGCGACGAACTGGAAATTCATCATGGAGAACTTCATCGAGCCCTATCACGTCCAGTTCGTCCACCCCAAGACGACGCGCCAGCCGTTGAAGGACCACTACACCATCGTCGATGGGGCTTGTTTGGGCAGCGCCGTCGACCTCGCGTCGGAAGACGGAGCAAGTGGCAGCCTGGCCGTGAGTTCCCGCTACCTCACCCTGTTCCCGAACTTCGTCATCGGGCGCTACTTCCCGGATCAGATCGGCGTTTATGTCAACGTCCCGCTGGGGCCGGGACGGACGGCGCAGAGGCGCGCCATCTACACGACCGATGGGCAGCAGCGAACGGCGGCCGAGATCGATGGGCTGAAAACTCTATGGTGGGACGTCCACAAGGAAGACCACGCCATGGTCGAGCGGCTGCAACTCGGCCGCGCCTCACCGATGGCGGAGAGCGGCGGCGTACTCTCGCCGCATTGGGAAGACAGCGTGCGGGCCTTCCAGGAACTGGTCGCCACCGGCGCGACGGAAATCCACACCGCAAACGAAGGACACGGTCATGACTGACGACGGCGCCAAGGCGGGCTATCGCCTCGCTCACACGATGATGCGGGTCCGCGACCTGGAAAAGTCGCTCGACTTCTACTGCGGAATCCTCGGCATGGATGTGCTGCGCCGCACCGACTATCCCGACGGACGCTTCACCAACGCCTTTATCGGTTACGGACCGGAAGCGGAATTTCCGGCCCTCGAATTGACCCACAACTGGGACCAGGAAGCGGGCTACGACATGGGCGACGGCTGGGGCCACATCTGCATCGAGACGCCCGACGTCTACAAGGCCTGTGAAGACCTCGCCGCAATGGGCATCAAGATCACCCGGCCGCCGGGGCCGATGAAGCACGGCACCCGGGTCATCGCCTTTTGCGAGGATCCCGACGGTTACAAGGTCGAGCTCAACGAATCCATCCTCAAAACCACAAACCCTTGAAGGACGCTAGCAATGGGCAACAAGCCGCAAATCTACAAATTTTCCGAGATCGAACACCGGCTGCACACGCTGGAACCGGGCAAGAGCTACATCAAGCCCTTCGTGACCAGCGCGGTCAGCGACACCATGTGCGGCGGCCTGAATTTCCTCAACCAGGTTTCGGTACCGTGGGATCTGACCTGCGATGAAATCATCTATTGCATGGAGGGGACGTTTCGCCTGACCTGCGACGGCGACTCCTACGTCTGCTCGCCCGGCGATGTTCTCTACGTCCCGCGCGACAATCACATCGCCTACGAGTGCGACGAGAAATGCGTCATCTTCTACGCCGCCTATCCGCACGACTGGAAACAACAGGCCGGCATCACCTTCGTTCCCGGCATCGATCCCGAAGACATGCCGAAGCCCGCCTGATCACGCCGCCATATCGGGTCCCAGGGGCCACAGCATAGATTATGGGGAGAGTACGAATGTCCAAAAGCAACGACCGCAAGATCTATTACGACACGATCGAGGAAGCGATCGAGCGCAATCGCCCGAGGATACCCGAGGTTCGGGAGCAACTCAAAAAAGCCGGCGTCGAATACGTGCTGTCGAGTTGGATCGACCTCCATGGCCTGCCCAAGACCAAACCTGTCCCGATGAGCGATTTCGAGGAACTCTGTCTCGGCAAGGGACCCCAATTCGCCGTCCATTCGGTGTCCTTCGTGCCCGAATTGACGCCGGCGGATTCCGATCAGATCATGGTCCCGGATCTCGACGCGGTCTATGTCTGCCCGTGGGACCCGTCGATGGCGGTCATCTTCGCCGATCTGTTCTGGGAAGGCGCGCCTTACAACGTCTGCCCGCGCCAGGCGCTGCGACGCGCCATCCACGAGGCGCAGGCGGCCGGCTATTTTGGTTTTGCCGGCATCGAGCCCGAATTCATCGCCATGCGCTACGACGAAAACGGCAAGCCGGTCAAAGCGATCGACGACGACCCGGCGGATGGCCTGCGTCCGCGCCGCCAGGCCTTCGGCTACGACGTCGAGTACTCGATCGATTCGATGCCTTTTCTCAGGGATATGATCGATATCCTCGAGGATCTCGGCTGGAACCTGCACGATGTCGTCTGCGAGGGCGCCTACTCGCAATTCGAGCTCGATTTCCACTACACCGACCTCCTGGAGATGGCCGACCGGCTGGTCTTCCTGCGCGTGCTGCTCAAGGAAGTCGCCAAGAGCCATGACATGTTCATCACCTTCATGCCCAAGCCGACGGTCGGCGACTGGCGCTCGGGCGCGCACATCAACTTCTCGCTCCAGCCGGTCGACGCGCCGGGTCAAAACATCTTCACCAGCGACGGCGGCTGGTCTGATGAATCGCGGCACGCCGTCGGCGGGCTGATGGCCCATTCCGAGGCGCTGACCGCGATCACCTGTCCGACCGTCAACTCGTACAATGGCCTGGTTCCACGGGTCGGCGGCTTCGAGGGCGGCACGGTGACCTGGGCGCCGACCAACATCACCTACGGCCACAACAACCGCTCGGCCCAGTTCCGTCTGCCGCAAAGCCGGTTCTGCATCGAGAACCGCGCCGCCGACATGACGATGAACATCTATCTCGCCCTCGCCATGACGCTGTCGGCCGCCGTCGAAGGGATCGTACAAAAGGCCGAGCCAGGGCCGCCGACCGACCGCGACCTTTATGCGATGACCGCGGACGAATTCAAGGAACTCGGCATCCGCCGTCTGCCCCGCAACCTGATGCAGGCGATGGAAGCGCTCGCCGCCGATGATCTAGCCGCGCGGGTGATGGGTTCGGTGATGCGCCGTTCCTACCTCGCCTATAAGAACGACGAGTGGGAGCGTTACCACCAGGCGGTCACCGACTGGGAGGTCGAGGAATACCTGCGGCTGTACTAGATCCCGTCGGCTTCCAGGCGTCATCCCGGAAACGATTCATTGCCCAATCTGGGATTTGGATTGATGGGTGGAGGAGCGGGCCGGCGCCGATTCGACATAGGTCGAAAGAACTCTAGCAGGCTGCTGAAAAACTATTTCCGGCACGGATTTGAGCAAGAATGATTCCTAAATGACCCGGGGGCGATTCTTTCTTTTCGCTAGTGGCACCGTGTCGATTCTTTTATTGCGAGCCCTGCCCATCTCACCGACTTT
>JAAEOK010000048.1 GCA_024244705.1 Alphaproteobacteria bacterium | reverse complement strand
GCAGATGGTGCTGAGGAGCCGAAAGGGTTACCACATCTACCTGTAGAGTATGCAGACTATGCTGTGTGGCAGTGGCGTCGCCTTGAAATGGAGGGGCAATTGGAACAGCAGCTGGACTATTGGACGAAGCAGCTGGCTAATGCACCAACACCACTGAACCTCCCCTTTGACCGACCACGTTCTGAAACATCCAGTGGCCGTGAGGGCTCTCTTTTGCCTGTTTTCCTGCCTGGAAAGCTGGTGGCTGTGCTTGCAGATCTCTGTACTCAACACCATTGTACCATATTTGTGGGGCTCATGGCAGCCTTTCAGCTAACGTTGAGCCGCCTTTCAGGCAATGTAGAGGATTTGGTGGTGGGGACACCCAATACTGGCCGAGATGATGTGCGGCTACATGAAATGGTGGGGTGCATCGTTGATATGTTAGCGATACGAGGGGACCTGAAGGGGCGACCGAGCTTCTCCACTCTGCTGGAACGGCAGCGGCTCATTGTGACCGACGCATTACGTCATGCTAACATTCCCTTCACACGGATCGTACAACGCCTTCAAGTGCCGCGTATTGCCAACTGCCATCCTGTCTACCAGGTATGCCCATTTGTTTGACATTTTTTGCTAATTATGTTGCTGATTGTGATGTAACCCTACCTACTTGGAACAGGTTTTGCTCTCCTCCGTTGATTCTGACAGCTATTTCAGTGATGGTATGAAGCAAATGAGTTCTTCGGATATTGAATTTTTGAGTGCTTTGGAGCTCGAGTCTCTATGGCAAACTGAAGAGCAGAGCAGGAGTGGCCATTTTCCAGTGGCAAAAGCAGTGGAAGGCCAGACGCCTTTAGAAGGTATGGACCTCTCGTTGTTTCTGCTCCGTGTTTCTGACTCAGAGCTGCTGCAGAAAGATGGTATGAAGGGCAGTATACTTTTTAACTCGAAGCTCTTTGATCAAAGCACTGTAGTCATGATGTTTGAATGTTTCAAGAACCTGCTGGAGATGGCGGTGGAGAACCCACACAAAGTAGTATGGGACCTTCCCATGCTCACCCAGGCCGAGCAAAAGAAGCAGTTAATGGATTGGAACAAAACATCAGCTCCTTTCCCTAAGCCTGGGTGGCTGGCACACGAGTTTTTCCTGGATCAAGCCGAGGCAAATCCCAATGCAATAGCCTTGATTGAGTACGGAGGGCTGAAGCGGAATATCTCATATGCAGAGCTGCAAAGCATGGCAGAGAAGGTAGCAAGACAAATGCGAGTATTAGGGGTTGAAGTCGACTCGACGGTTGGCCTGCTTATGACCAATGACTCGGCTGAGGCGATTGCATCCATCTATGGTACGTAGGGCCTTATTGAATGTGCATCTTGGAGGAAAGTAAGACCACTAATAGAGATTCACTCTCTCTCGCAGGTGTCCTCATGGCGGGGGGAGCATATGTACCGATTGATCCTAGCTATCCTGATGAACGAATTGAGCTGATTGTAGAGGATGCAGAGTTGAGGGCCCTGCTGGTTAAGGACAGGGATGCTTTCGCAAAGCATGGTGGCCTTGTGGGCTGTCCCATGCTGAGTGTGGCAAAGATCCTTGATGATGCACTTCTTCCAGAATGCAGTGCAGTGAACAGGTGCCCCCCTGCGCTCAACACGTCTTCCTACATCTTGTACACCTCGGGCACGACAGGAAAGCCCAAGGGCGTGGTGCTGGAACATGCTAACCTC
>JAAEOK010000047.1 GCA_024244705.1 Alphaproteobacteria bacterium | reverse complement strand
CGGGTTGACGGATATGGTTGGCGACGAGCTCGTCGATCCACGCACCGGTAAGAACGGCCAACACGCGATGACAGGATTTGTTTCGTCAGTCCGTCTTCGGCCGCCTCGGTGGCTAGGACGTGAACGACGCCGATCGCCTGGGACGTGATCCGGCGATGCGTTGGATTGTCGGTGGTCGCGCCGTTGCGAAGCAGGCCGCCTCGACCAGCCAGATGGCTCGCTTCGAGACGGAGTTCCTTGCCGGCGACGAGAACCTCGCTGCGCTGGCTGATCTGTCGGGGCAATGGATTGACCGGGTGCACGCCCGGCATCCGCCCAAGGCGATCGTGCTCGACATGGATTCCAGCGTCAGCCCGACCCATGGCGATCAGCAAGGTGCCGCCTACAATGGGCACTTTGCCTGCACCTGCTACCATCCGCTGTTCGTGTTCAACCAGTTCGGTGATCTGGAACGCAGCGAGCTTCGTCCCGGCAACGTCCAACAGCGCCGACGGCTGGCGAGGCGTTCTGGAGCCCGTCGTTGAGCGTTACCGGGACCGGGACCTGCGCCGCTACTTCCGAGGCGATGCGGCGTTCGCCTCACCGG
>JAAEOK010000046.1 GCA_024244705.1 Alphaproteobacteria bacterium | reverse complement strand
CCGAAGCTCGCGGCCTTACTAACATTATCACTGGGAACATCTGAAGGCCCCCAGCACTCCATCATCATGGAGGAACTCGATGAGAGTGAAGAAGGCATTACAGCACGGGCAAAATTAGTCAGCCATTTCGAAAGGAGTGCGCAGGACCTCCGACTGGACATGCTCCTCAGCCAATGGGAACGTGAGGAGCTGCACGTAGGAGAGCACCCAGACATGCTGTTTGCAAGGCTGTCTTCGATTAATAGGAAGCTTACAGCACTGGGAGAAGGCTTCAGCAAGCAGATAACAATCAGGCGTTTTGTCTCTGCGATCGAGAGGCAGCAGGATCACCCGTACGAGGGAGCACTGCAGCAACATCGGGGCCAAATGATCAAGGGAGACCCCTACACGCTGGAAGAGTTACGTGAGTTCCTGGCGCACGTCTATACTTCCCAGACAACGAAAAGACCAGCGCCAGCTATGAAAGGGCTAGCAACTATTATGGAGTGCAAGCGCTACGGGAAAAGAGGGCACACCGAACAGCAGTGCTGGAAAAGCAAACAAGAAGGAACGAAGCCGAACACTAGTATAAAGAAGTGCTGGAAGTGCGGCAAGAGCGGGCACCTGAGACGAGACTGTAGAAGCGCAGGAACGTCGGAACATGGAATAGCTG
>JAAEOK010000045.1 GCA_024244705.1 Alphaproteobacteria bacterium | reverse complement strand
GAAGTGAAACCGGAGAACCCATGGCAAACCTCCATCCGTTTGCCATCTTGAATCAGAAAAACACCGTTCCGGAAAGCCCCTATATGAGTCCCACTCACAGAGACTTGGTATTAGGTTCGATTTCCGAATGTATCCGGCGGGCTCCCAAGCTCAAGTACCATTTGCCCGGTAGATTGCGGTCAAGATTCCGCAGCTTCGTGATCTGGCTTCCATCGAGGCGATGCCGCGTCCGAATCGAGTCATCCAGCAATTCATAATTCCGAATCGCCGAGAGATTCGTCCAATCGATGCGGACGAAAATTTACCGCGGAGCGCTCGAATTCCTGACACTATATCGTCGCTCAATAAGCGCCCTATGGGCTGCGGTGCCCGTTATCGCAGCAACATCAAACTTGCACTTATCCGTGAAACGCTATCGGCGTCACCGCACCGAGACCAAAATTTGCAGCGGCGCTCAATTCTTAGACGCGACGGCAGGATCGACATCCCCTTGCCAACTCAAACAATTTCCTAATCGCACTCTTCATTCCGAGCTTCGTGATTAGATTGACCGCGGCAGCGCGTCCGATATCCCTGCATTTGTACATCGAACCGAATGCCCTATAGGATCGCTCGATCTTCTTGAGCTCGGCATTCATTTTGTCGAATTGGTTGGAGATTCCATGCTTTTTCGTCCCTGACTTGCACAACAACTGGACGAATTTGCTTGATTGAATGGTAACAAGCCCCGCGGACCCCACTAGATTCTCCAGCGTACCTTCCGAAAAATGCAAGAAATGCGCATTCTGGAAATACGCAAGGAGATTCGATTGATAATTCGATCGCACGATGTGAATGGATGGTACTTCAATGTAGATCATTCCCTCCTTCGAAAGCATCGACTTTAATTTTTCGAGCGCGCGCCTCGGATTGATCAAATGTTCCAGAACATGGGACAATATGATCAGATCGAATTCATTGCTCGTTGCCATGCCGTCAATATCTTGGCAGGCAATCGAAATACCGCGTGTTCTGCCGTATTTGATATATCGGGTGTCGAGATCGCATCCCTCTACCTCGAATCCGCGGTCCTGAAAAAACTTCAGAATCCCACCGGACCCGCACCCAACCTCCAGAACCCTGCCACCCTTGCTGACGTCGTTGGTCAAAAAATCGTATATCCGGCGCGACTTTGCATACTGGATGGAAAACAGTTCGGATGGAGATACTTCTCCATATATGTCTCGGTAGTATTCGCTGTAAAGCAGGTCCAGGTCTTCATTCGAATAGTACATTCGCTGCTGGAGGTTCCCGCAATCTCGGCAGAGCCCGGTCGGATAATAAAAGCCGTAACGGTCGACCTCTGCGACGTCCAGGAATGAGCCGCTTCCGCAGATCGCGCATGACTTCTCTACGAGTTCACCCACGCTTCTTACGAATTGTTCCTTCCTGTTTCGTGCGAAGGCCGAGAGGTGGACAGATGGTTCGTCTCGGTAGAATAGTCGTTGTGACAGCATTGGCTACCTAATGAAGAAGATGTGGCTTGAAGCAATCGGCAGAAACTAGGCGGAACCGAAACGGAAACCACGGTGCAAGGGCATCCGTGTGGATCGCTGTCCGATTACCCAGGCAAGGACGAGCAGCATCACCATGGACACCAGTGACCCGATCGCCGCACCCGTCGCGCCCAAAAATGGAACTAGCCAATATGTTATCGCAAGCTTGAGCACCAAGCAGGTCGGCGTTATGACGCTCAATAGATAAGTCTTCTTCTCATAAAATATATAGACGGACACAATGACATATAGACTGTTGAAGAGAGCCGCGCATACCAGCCATGGTATGAAGGTCGTCGCACTCTGAAACTCAGCACCCACCAGCCACGGCATCGCTAGCTCGGCGACGAAGATGATTGAAACCGCAGCTGCCGTCAGCGCGCCAAAGCATATGTAAGTCGCGTGGACGATATTTCGGGCGCTGACGTCCGACCCGTCCTTCAATTTCTGAAAGACCCAGGGCACCCAGGCAAATCCGATCGCATTGCCGAACAGAAGCATGAAACCGGCAATATGCTGCGCCACCACATAGGCCCCCATCTCGCCAGCCCCAAGCAGGTCAACGAGGATAAACCTATCTGAATAGATCATTCCCAGGGCAGCCAAGGTATGCGGCAACGCCGGAACGCTGAACTTCAGGGAATCCCTGATGAATTCGATCCTGGGCAAGGTGATTGAGCCATAGGATGTGCCCATCCAGACCATCGCGATCAGACCCCAGATGATCGATGCCGCGATGATCGCGCTTGCCCGTCCCTGCCAGCCGCCAGCGGCAACAACGACGAGGAAAAGCGATAGCGCGAGATTGAACGCCACTTGACTGAATTGGAACCCGCAAAAGGATATTGGACGCCGCTCAGCCCGCAGCACAGTCGACACGAAAACCGTCTGGCACCCAAAAAAGGCCGCCACCACACTCATCAAGATCCAGATCGTCGGAACCCCGGAAACTGCGCTCATCGTGTCCTGAAAAAAAAGAACAATGAGCAACACGCCGATTAGCCCGGCGATCGAGACCCCGGTGCACGACGACAGGTACTGAGCCAAGGTTCGCCGATCGCTATCGACATGGAAACGGATAATCGCACCGTGAAGGCTGAAACCAATGAACGGAACCGCTAACGCAATCAGTCCCTGCACGATCGCCACCCGACCATAATCGGCAGGGGACAGATAGCGGGTCAGGATCGGCAACAGAATCAGCGGCACCGCTGCCACAGCAAACGTGCCAGCGACATAGATCGCTGCGTCGCGGGACGTCTTCTTCGCCGCCAGCGACTGCAGGAATGTCAAGGCACGGTAGAGCGGCGGCTCTTGGGTTGCGATCACAGCGATCCCGTTTCAATTGGCAGCGGTCCGGCCGCCCCACCGAAGGTGCGAGTCCGGGACCACATATATCCCGCGACAATGGTCTACATTCCGTTAACCAAATTTCCACAACCGCGATGATATAGCTCCGGCAACGGCAATTCGCCACGTGCAACGCCAACGGTGAGAAAGATGAAAGCCCCAAAGGTCATCGCGGAAATAGGCTGTAATCACAAAGGGGAAATGGATATCGCCCGGGACATGATCGGCATTATTGCCACGTTCGGCAAAGCCGACGTCGCCAAGTTCCAGAAGCGATCTCCGCGGGAGATTCTTTCACCTCAACAATGCGCCGCGCCACACCCCAATCCCGCCAATTCCTATGGCGCGACGTACGGCGAACATCGCGAGTTCTTGGAATTCTCTCTCGACCAGCACAAGGAACTGAAGGATTGCTGCGAAGGTTTCGGGATCGATTACTCAACATCGGTGTGGGACCTGACTTCGGCCAAGGAGATAGCCTCGATCGAGCCGAGGCTGATCAAGGTCGGCTCGGCTTCGAACTTGCATTTCGAGATGCTGGGCTATCTATGCGACAATTTCGGCGGCGAGATCCATCTTTCGGTCGGAATGACCTCGCGGGACGAAGAAGAGCAAATTGTTGCGTTTTTCGAAAATCGAAACCGGGCGCGCGACCTCGTCATCTATTCCTGCACGTCCGGGTACCCGGTAGAATTTGGCGATATCTGCTTGCGCGAAATTTCCCGCCTCCGTGACGCCTACGGCGACCGCGCAAAGGCTATCGGGTTTTCCGGCCATCATCTTGGAATTTCCGCTGATGTCGCAGCCATGACGCTTGGTGCCGAATGGATCGAAAGGCATTTCACCCTCGACCGGACATGGAAGGGGACCGACCATGCGGCGTCGCTCGAGCCGGACGGATTGCGCCGGCTGGTACGCGACCTGAGCGCGGTGGCCAAGGCCCTGGAGTTCAAGCCGACGGAGATTCTCGATGTCGAACAGCCGCAACGCGCCAAATTGAAGTGGAGCACGGCCGAGGTCGCGCCGCTCATGGCAGTTGGTGCGAACTAGCGAAGTCACATGGAATTGCACCGAAAGGCCGAGATGGAGCCAATTGCGATCATACCCGCACGCGGCGGGTCGACTGGAATACCGCGGAAGAACCTCCAACAGATCGGTGGCGAGAGCCTTCTTGGCCACACCGTGAGAGCGGCCCGCAGGGCCAGCTCCGTCGGGCGGGTCTTCGTCACCACTGACGATGCGGAAATCGCCGATGCCGCGGCGGACGCAGGCGCCGAGGTGATACAACGCCCCGCCGCATTTGCGTCGGACACCGCCAGCTCCGAAGGCGCCCTTCTGCACGCACTGGATTGCATCGAACGAAACGGCCCGGCGATGGCGGACACCACTGTCTTTCTCCAGTGCACGTCGCCATTCACCACGCCCCTGCAAATCGACGGTGCCGTCGATTTGATGCGTCGAGAATCGGCGGATTGCGTGTTCAGCGCGGCCCCATTTCATGGCTTTGTCTGGCGAAACGGGGAAACCGATGGAGTCCATGGCATCAATCATGATTTCCATGTTCGCCAGCGCCGCCAGGATCGTCCCATGGAGTATCTCGAGACGGGTGCGATTTACGCGTTTTCAACCAAGGGCTTTAGGCAATGGAAGCATCGCTTCTTCGGTAAAGTGCTGCCCTACGTGGTTCCGCCGTCGCATGCGCTAGAAATCGATACGCCAATGGACCTCGAGCTGGCGCGTCGTCTTGCTGAGCCGGTCATTGGATATGAACGGCTGGTCGCATTGCTCCAGGCACGACAGTACCGGGCGTTGGTGATGGACTTCGACGGCGTGTTGACGAACAACAAAGTAATGGTCGACGAATCCGGCCGCGAAAGCGTCATCTGCGATCGCGGCGACGGCATGGGCCTCGCCCACGCGCGGGCCCTCGGGATTCGGCTTTGTGTCTTGTCGAAGGAGAAAAATCCGGTTGTAGAAGCTCGCTGTCGGAAGCTTGGAGTGGAATGCTTTCAAGGTATCGACGACAAATACGCCGCGCTCCAGTATTGGGCCGGCTCATACGATCTATCGGTCAATGACATTATCTTCGTCGGTAACGACGTCAACGATATCGACTGTGTAAAGGCGGCCGGTCTCGGTGTCGTCGTCGCGGACGCCCATGCCGCCGCAAAGGGCGTGTGCGATGCCGTCCTCCCGGCACAAGGTGGCGCCGGCGCGATCAGAATACTCTGTGACGCCCTCGAAAGCGCCCGCGACGCGGGGCCCGCCGCTCGATGAGACCATTCGTTGAGCCGCCCTGCAGGCCGCCGCGCGAAATCAATGGACCGAGTGGAGGCACCTTCGAGGTCCATTTCAGGCACCTCTGCGAATTCGAACAAGAGCACCGATTATTCGAACGCCGAATCGAGGGCGTGTATTATTGGCCAGCGCTCCGCCAGCACATTTTCGAAGAAATCCTCGTCCGCAAGGGTATCGTCCAACACTTTCAAAATTCGGCGGTAGGGAAAGCCTGGCCCTGGCCCCGTCTGATCAGGGCCGTGATAAATTGCCTGTGGCGGAATCCATTCCTGGGCTGGAGAAATGCCGACACCTTGATCATGAAATGGGGCCGGACACGGTTCGATAACGGGCATCGCACCGAAGTGCTTGGTGCGCATATTTTGTCCGAGTTGGGTCGAGACAATTGTATGACGCTCGATCTCTCCGGAGTCATTTCGGATCGCTTTGGAATGGCGAGGAGTACCGACGCCATCACGATTCTGGCAAGGTTATGGTGTCTATTCAGGCCTGGCAAACTCCAAGCGACAGAGATCGAATTCTTGTCTGATCTAGAGGCGAGAATCCAAGATCGATTCGAGGTTCGATTACCTCTTGTCGATATGGTGGCCACTCGTCTCGGGCAATTCAACGCACGTCGGCGCCTGTACAAGTCGTTGATGCGTCAACGCGAGACCAAGCGCCTCTTCGTTGTCGTCGCCTACGGTCACGCCGATCTCATCGCGGCGGCCCAGGAACTGGACATTCCCACAATCGAAATGCAACACGGCATCATTCACAAATCCCACCCGGGTTATTCCTTCCCGCCCGGTGTGCCGGTACCGTACCGCCCCGACTTCCTGCTGCTCTTCGGACCGGCCTGGCGAACGCAGCTGGACCCAAGCGGCGCGAAACAGGCCATTGTCTATGGCGCCCCACATGTCGCGGCCCGAATCATCGCCCTGCGTACGACCCCTAAGTCGGATCGCATTGTCTTCATTTCCCAACCTTCGATTGCCAGCCAGCTCATTAAGATCGCCATTGATGCGGCTCGACTCATGCCGGATCGCGACATCGTGTATCGACTGCATCCCGGCGATGACCAGGCGGAGATAGAGCGCATCGCCAAACCCAAGGGTGCCCCGGACGTCCACCGGCTCACCATTAGTGGCAACGACAATTCGTTCGAAACGCTGGAACTGCAGGCAAGTGCCGCGCATCAGGTGGGCGTCTATTCAACCGCCTTGTACGAAGGCCTCGATCTGGGATGCACGACGATGATCGCCGCCCTACCGGGCAGCGACGTGGTGCGAGATCTCGTCGACAGCGGCCGAGCGCTGCGAATTCGAACAGCCGCGGATATCAAATCAGTTGTCGAAGGAGGTCGCCGGACGGTGGTTGATTCGGCCGGCGACCATTTCGTGACACCCTCACGGCCGCTTGCCACAATCGTCGCGCGCCTGGAGGCTGCTTGGGGCTTGGGCCAAGCGACCGAACAACAGCGGCATAATGCACTGATTTCGAAACCTGACACTGATTGGCCGCTTCTCGAAACCATGACCGTTGAGAGGCCGCAAAAGGCGATATCGCCTTGAGCACCAATCCGATGGCGCGACGCTTTCCATCGCCAAGCCCACCCGCTCGGTCGCCGATGTGGCCGCGCACTACGGGGGACGCCTGACTTATTTCAAATTGGGCAAAAGCAATCCGAAAATCAGCGCCTCCAGTAAACCGCTGATTAAGGATATGTGGCGATAATTCCCACGACTACAGAGCACACAGCAATCCACCTCTCGGACGTGCACTGTGCCCTGCCGTTTCGATCGTGGACCCGGATGACCGATTTGAACGCCACCTTCGTACACACACGGGAACTCCCCCGGCGCGCAACGGCGTTGACAAAAACGTCGCTGCTCGGTATCGCGCGGGCTGTCGACGCGGTCGCCGTCGTCTTACCGGGCATTTCGATTTATGCGCTCTATGTCCTACCTGGCGAGAATGAAATCAGCAGCCGATACGCGGTCGCTTTCTTTGTCACGGTCATCGTCGCACTCCTCAATCTTCAATGGTTCGGCACCTATCGCAAGTCATTCATACTCGGTCGGAACTTCGCAATTGGCAGATTGATCGGGGCGCTCGCCATGACAGCGGCGGGTCTCCTGGTGCTCGCCTTCGCCCTCAAGATCACCGGGTTCTACTCGCGCGTATGGGCGACGTCCTGGCTAACCGGCGCAATCGCGTCATTGATCATCGGCCGCATCATTTTCCGGGCCTGGATTACCGACCGCGCCCAAGCAGGCCGGTTCGCCATTCGGACCGCCATCGTTGGGGTCGGAGAACGGGCCGCCGGCTTGGTTCGGCAGTTCGGTAGCGAATGTGGTGATTCGATCAGTATCCTGGGCTTTGTCGACGATCGCCGGGATGCAACCGCGTCCGGCGGTCAGGCTGGGTACGGGAGCAGAGACACACTCGGTGGACTCACAGGCCTCGTCGCCATGATTCGCGATGGGGCGATCGACCAGGTCATCGTCGCCATTCCGTGGCACGAACACCAGCGCCTGCGCACGGTCATCAACAGGCTCGCCGAGACACCGGTCGATATTCGGTTGGCGCCCGAAAATCTTGCTCCCGAATTTCGCGGCCGATCCTACGTCGATGTCGCCGGCCTGCCCATGCTCGGTGTCCTCGACCGACCCATATCGGGGTGGGACTACATTCTGAAGGCGTTGGAGGATCGCGTGCTAGGGTCGCTGATTCTCTTGGCGATTTCCCCAATACTCGGTCTGATCGCGCTCGCCATAAGATTGGACTCGCCGGGCCCTGTGCTGTTCCGCCAAATTCGGTACGGCTATAACAACAGGCCAATCGAGGTCCTAAAATTTCGGTCGATGTATAGCCACCTGGAGGACCGCGCGGCTGAAGTCCTTACGACCCGGGACGACCCCCGCGTCACTCCGGTCGGGAAATTCCTCAGGAAGTGGAGCTTGGACGAGTTGCCGCAGTTCATCAACGTGGTGCGCGGCGACATGTCCATCGTCGGCCCCCGGCCACACGGATTGGCCGCCAAGGCCGCCGGCCGCCGTTACGAGGAGGTGGCCAATCATTATGCGGCACGTCACAAGGTCAAACCCGGAATCACCGGCTGGGCTCAAGTCAACGGGTGGCGCGGCGAAACGGACACGGTCGAGAAAATTGAAAAGAGGGTCGAGTACGATCTCGACTACATCAAGAATTGGTCGATTTGGTTCGATCTATATATCGCCGCGAAGACCATCCTGGTCGTTTTCGACAATCGCGAAACCTACTAGAACTCGCGGAACCGTTTCCCCACATTCAGTCGCCAACGGGAAATTGAGCGCTCAGCCGGTATCGGCTGCCGGGGTGCAGCAAACGCGCATAGGCCGCAACGTGCCGCCCGGACCAAGTGCGCCGGTGCAGCAGTAGGCACGGCTCTTCCCTCGACATCGATAGCAGTTTTTGGGTCAAAGGATTGGGCGGTGTCGCCTCGACCACATGTTCGACGGCGAGCAGCGGCGCCACCCGCATCAAATACTCATTGGGCGTGGTCTCGGTGAAATCGATATCGAGATAGTCCGGGGCGATAGCCGGATTGACAAACCTATCCTCGAGTTGCACCGGCTCTCGGTTCTCGAAATGGACAATGATGGAATGAAATACCCGTGCGCCAGGCTCGAGCTCGAGCAGATAGGCGATCCTATCCGTCACCGTCTCGGTGCCGACGGTGTATGGCTCCGCATGATAGGAATGGCCGCGTTCACGGATCTCATCGGCGATATTCCGTATCTCCAGGAAAGTCGATTGCGCCTTGTTGCTTTCGACGAAGGTGCCAAGCCCCTGAACGCGCCGTATTACGCCCTCGACCGATAATTCTCGCAGGGCGCGATTGACCGTCATCCGGCTGGCTCCGAGCCGGCGCACCAGTTCGTTTTCCGACGGCACGCGATCCCCTTCGACCCATTCTCCGGACGCGACATGACTGGAGATATAGTCTTTGACCTGCTGATAGAGCGGCACCGGCCGCGCGGTTGTCATGTCTCCTGCTCCCGCGCCAGGCCAAGATAGGCGTCGATCATCCCGGGATCGGCGCGCGCCTCGGCGACGCCGCCCTGCCATACCGGGCGACCCGATTCCAGAACGCATATCGTGTCCGCGACCTCGAGCGCACGTTGGGTGCTTTGCTCGACGAGCAATACCGTGAGGCCGGACTGCTTGAGGCGCGAGATCGCCGAATAGCAGATATCGACAACTTTCGGCATCAGCCCAAGCGAGACTTCGTCGATCATCAGAAATCGCGGATGGGCCATCAACGCACGGCCGATCGCTAGCATTTGCTGTTCGCCACCGGACATCGAACCGGCATATTGGGTCGATCGCTCGGCCAGCCTTGGAAACAGGCCAAATACCATATCGCGCGTGGCGGTCGTCTCCGCAGCCGGCCTGCTATAACCCCCGACGATCAGATTTTCGGCTACCGTGAGGTCGGGGAACAGGCGCCGCCCCTCCGGTGCCAGGGCAATTCCCTTCCGCACGCGGTCACGGGCCGCAAGCGTGGAAATATCCTCGCCATCGAATTTTATGACACCGCCCTGAAGCTCGACGTGACCGGCGATGGTCATGATGGTCGAAGACTTCCCTGCCCCGTTCGCGCCGACAAGAGCGAAAATCGAGCCCTCGGCAACCTCGAAGCTAAGATCGTGCACCGCCTGGAACGGCCCGTAGCCGCAGCTCATCGATTCAAGCCGCAGCATCGCTTGCCTCCACGCCAAGATATGCCGCCCTTACGTGACCATCGGCCATCACCGCTTCGGGCCGTCCGTCGCCAATCTTGCGGCCGTTGTCGAGAACGACGAGACGGCTGCAAATTCGAAGCACTTCTCCCAAATTGTGTTCGATCAGAACCACGGATAGTCCCCCGCCGTTCAGCTTTACGATCGTGTCTGCAAGGCGCGCCGCCTCGATGCTATTGAGTCCGGCGAGCGGCTCGTCGAGCAGCAGAACCGTCGGTTCGAGCGCCAAAGCGCGCGCGACTTCGAGGCGCTTCAAATAGCCCAGTGGCAGCGAAGACGGCATTGCCTGCGCCGTATCCCCGATCCCGACCAGGTCGAGCAGTTCACGAGCGCGAGCGCGCTGCGAAGAACGGTCCGTGAACAGGAGCGCACGTAGCGGATCGGCGGTCTTCATGTGGCCCGCCGTCAAGGCGACGTTGTCGAGCACGGTCATTTGACGAAACGGCCGTACGATCTGCTGCGACAATCCCAGGCCGCGTCGCACGCGGACATGGATCGGCAAACGGGAGATATCGACGCCGTTCAGGCAAACCTCACCGTTTTGAGGCCGGACAACGCCCGTAATCGACCTCAGCATGGTCGTCTTGCCGGCCCCATTCGGACCAATTAGTCCAAGCAATTCACCCTGTTCGAGCTGAAACGACACATTGTCAATCGCCGTCACACCGCCGAACCGGACGGTCACCCCGCGAATTTCAAGGAGCGCCGTCACGCCGGCGCCCTCTTGGATACCCGAGAGAGCAGGCGACGAGTCCAGCCGGCCAAACCATCGGGGCTGAAACGCATGACGGCAAACAACAGTCCTCCATAGAGCAGCAGTTTGTAGTCGGAGATGAAGGCAACTGATAACGGTAGCGCCGTCAGCACCGCGGCGGCGATCGCGACGCCCCAGACCGAGCCGATGCCGCCGACCACGACCATCGCCAAAACGGTGATCGATTCGACAAAACCGAAACTGTCTGGATCGATGAAACGGACGTTGTGGGCGTAAAGGGCACCCGCAACACCGGCCAGCGAGGTCCCCATGGCGAAGGCGGTAAGCTTGTAGCGGGCGACATCTATGCCCACCACGCGAGCCGTGTCTTCGTCATCCGCGATAGAATCGAATGCGTATCCCATCCACGATTTCTTTAGGTAGATACTGAAAACCGCAATCAACGCAGCCACGACCAGCACCAAGATCATGAACTCGAGCTTGTCCAAGCCGGTACCAGGAATGCCTCCGATCCCCATTTCGCCGCCAAGAAAATCCTGTTTGCGAACGACTCCAATAAACAGAAAACCCACGCCCATGGTGGTAATCGCCAAGAAATCATGACGTACGCGCAAGCTCGCAAACCCGACAATCACGCCAAGCAGTCCAGCCGCCAGCGCAGCCGCGACGATCGCCAACGCGAAGGGCAATCCGTTGGTCGTCAGCATCGCCGCGCAGTAGGCGCCGGTACCATAAAAAGCGGCATGTCCGAGGCTGATTTGGCCGCAGAAGCCAGTGATAAGATTGAGGCTCAATGCGAAAACTACGCTGATCCCCATGGCGGTGAGTAGGCTGATCTCGTAGGCCATGAGTTACCGCCTACCGAACAGGCCCTGGGGCCGAATCATGAGCAC
Source organism: Alphaproteobacteria bacterium (assembly GCA_024244705.1). Taxonomy (NCBI): domain Bacteria; kingdom Pseudomonadati; phylum Pseudomonadota; class Alphaproteobacteria; species Alphaproteobacteria bacterium. The sequence goes on along the minus strand of JAAEOK010000045.1, from coordinate 119,852 downwards.
AACGATCAAGAAGGCGAAGGCGATGGCATCGCGATCCAGTATGGAACCAAGATAGATCGTTCCGAAGGACTCGATGACACCGAGCGCAATCGATGCGATCAACGTGCCTTTGACATTGCCGAGACCGCCCAGGACGATGATCGCCAACGCCTTATAACTCGGGACGCTGCCCATCGTCGGCTCGACCAAATTGTTGAGAAGGGCGACCATGACGCCGGCGGCGGCGGCCAAGGCCGTGCCCAGGAAGAAATTCAGATACCGTACTTTGATGATATTGACGCCAAACGATTCGGCCATCTGCGGATCGGTTACCGTGGCGCGCCAGGCAATCCCAACTCGGGTTCGACTCGACAAAACCGCCAATACCGTGACCATGACGAACGCCCCCACGATCGTCACGACTTCGGCGCTACGGAGGCTCAATCCGGCGAAACCGATCGATCCCTGCAGCGGTGGGTTTGTATAGGAAAGGCCATACGGCCCAAAAGTTAGGCGATAGATTTCCTCCATCGCAATGAACAGGCCTATCGACGCGATCAACGCGACATAGGGCGGTTGATCGAGGATCGGCTGGTAGGCGAGGCGATAGATCGCCATTCCGATCGCGCCCACGACGATCATCGCCACGAACACCGCGAGCCCCAAACTGCCCGTCTGATTGGTAATCAGGACACCAAAGTAGCCGCCGAGCGTGAACAATCCAGCGTGTGCAACGTGGAGAATTCGGAGCAAGCCATAGACCAGCGTCAGCCCGACGGCGATCAGCGCATAGATACTGCCCTGCACCAAGCCCTGTATGAACAGATCTACATAGAGCATTCGAGACGATCCTCGCTCGGCAGATCGTTCCCCACGAAAAGCGCTCGCAAGGTCATATGAATCGACGTCCCGGAGACCCGCTCCGGGACGTCGCAACAATCAAGCGGACGGCTCAGCTTTCGGGGGGCGCCAACAATTCGGCGTCACTGATTACCGAGTAACGATGCCAAGCGCCGTCCTTGACGACCTGGACCTGAACATCTTTCCGCACCTCTCCCAATTCGTTGAAAGAGATATTCCCGGTCGAGGCATCAACCGATGCGCTGGCAATGGCATCGCGCAAGGCTTTCGGATCGTCGCTACCGGCCTTTGCCAGTGCCGCCGCCGCGACCTTGACCGCGGTGTGACCGGACGCAGCAACCATGTCCGCCTTGAAACCCGCCTTTTTCTCGAATTCCTCGATGAAAGACTTGGTCTCTGGCGCATCGGAATCGCGGTCGAGCGAGGTCGTGATGATAACGCCCTCGGCATCGGGACCGGCAATCTCGATGAACTTCTCCGAGTCGTAACCTTCTTGGCCAACTACCAGTGCGGTCACGCCGCCATCCCGCAATTGCTTCACCAGCGGGCCGGCCGTGAAGAAATAGCCCGACGCATAGATGGCGTCCGGATTATCAGCCTTGACGCTGGCGACGATGGGCCCAAATTGCCGGTCCTTGATGCCGTATTCGTACTCGTTGACGATATTGATTCCGTAGTCGGCTGCCTTCTCCTTGAAACCCGTGGCCAAGGATTTTCCGAAGTCGTTGTTGAGCGTAATAAGAACAACGTTCTTTTTCCCAATGTCCTCGCCGATCAGCTTGGCGCCGGCCCGACCCTGGACCTCGCCGACGAACGAGGTTCGAAACACATAGTCGCCGGCGCGGGTGATGTCCGGATGAACCGCGAAGGCCGAAATATAGGGCTTGCCTGCAGACTGGTAGATCCCGGCCGCCGCACGGGTGGCGCCGGAATAACTTCCCGAGATGCCGAGAACCACGCCGTCGTCCTCAATCAGCTTGGTGACGACGGGAACCGCCTGTTTTGGGTTCGCCTGGTCGTCCTCGACGACCAGCTCAAGCATCGTGCCGTTGACTCCGCCCGCCGCATTTATTTGTTCGACCGCAAGTTCGGCCCCGGTCAGCGCCGACTTGCCGTCGGCAGCGGCAAAACCGGTCAATGGCACGTTGATGCCGATCTTGTAGGCATCCGCCGCCAATGCCGGCACCGCCAGGACAACACCCGCCATCGCGATGGCTGCTATTCTTCCAAGAGACGTTCTCATTTTGTGACCTCCCCGAAAACATGATGCCTCGAGCGGCCCGGCCTTATGCGGCTTACGTCGCTCAAGTTGTATAGACAAGTAAATCAACGTCGCCTGGGGAGTCAAGTCCTTGTTGACCGCCAGCCAGCCTTCACGCCACAAGTTACGGATGACACCAGATCTTTTCGCACTGCATCGCGGCCACAGGCCGTTGCTCATGAGTCTGCCCCATAGCGGTACCTTTATTCCCCCTGGCATCGCGAACCGCATGACCGCCGCTGGGCATCTTGTCGCCGATACCGATTGGCATCTCCCAAGCCTTTACGATTTCGCCGTTGACCTGGGCATTAGCGTCATCGAGGCCAACTATTCCCGCTACGTCATCGATCTCAACCGTTCGCCCGACAATCGCCCGTTTTATGCGGGCGCCAACAATACCGAGCTCGTGCCGACGACAACGTTCGCGAACGAGCCCATTTATACCGACGACACCGCGCCGGGCAGCACCGAAATCGCCGAACGCCGTACGACATATTGGGCCCTCTATCATGATCGAATCGAGGCTGAACTCGCCGCCATACGAGACCGCCACAGCGTTGCAGTTCTATTCGACTCCCATTCTATCCGGTCACAGGTGCCGCGGTTCTTCGACGGCACGCTGCCCGATTTCAACCTCGGCACGGCAGAAAAGCGGAGCTGCGATTCCGCGCTCCGGGACCGGCTCGATCATGTGCTTCGCACCGCACCGACATATACGTTGGCGGTCGATGGCCGGTTCAAGGGCGGCTACATCACCCGCCACTATGGTCGCCCGACCGAGCGGCTGCACGCCTTTCAGCTCGAGCTCTCGCAGGCAACCTATATGGATGAAGATCCGCCGTTCGCCTACCGACAAGACCTGGCGCGGAATGTGCAGCCGGCCTTGCGGGCCATGGTCGAGGCCGCCGCCGCGTGGGCCGAAGCGATTCGGATCCTATGACGCTATCGGTCGGCGAATTTTCCGCTCCGCACCAGGGCGCCCCATGCGGGTGAACGCGCCGCCAGATCCCAGATGAACGCGGCCAAAAGAACGACCAGGGCCCAATTCAAGACCTCGGCCAAGACCCAAATCACTATGTAGGCGAAATCGCCTATCACATCCCCTATCGCCTGTAGGTTGTAGAAAACCGCGCTCGACCAGAGCGAGAACGCCAGCAGAACCAGGATTGTCCATCCTATCTTCTTGGTCTGGCGGTTATCGTCGTTGTCCACCCCGCCGAGGGCCGTCAGCAAGGCGGGAACGCACAGAACCAGGAATATCGCACGATAGCTGAAATTCCGGCCGGTAAAGAAGCAGAAGCAGATAATGACGCAACCGAGCAGAAACAGAGTCATCTCGGTCTTGCTCGCCTTGATGCAGAAACCCGATCTGCGCAACCATTTGAATGACCGGAAAGACAACCAGATCCCGGCCAACGGCAACAGTAGGCGGACGATGTCGTACCACAGGCCGCGACGATCCGGTTCCCAACCAAAAACAAGATGCCACATAGCGGCAATCGACTTGGCTAGGCCACGGGTGGTGAATTCGATCGGATGAGATGTCCACGGCATGTTGCCGAAAACGGTCCATATCTCCGACCCGTACAAGCCGATATAGATGGCGACGCCGATGGCAGATATCGCCGTCACGGCGAAAAAAACCTTGGTTCTTTCGCGCAATGCCAGGCCCAACGCGAAGAATGGAAAGAACTTGAGCAGGCCGCAAAAAAACAGCACGACATAGCCAAGAAGCCGTCCCACGAGACCCATTGAAAGCAAGCCGGCCGCGGCCAACACCAACAGGAAGATCACAATATCCACGTTGGCGCGTTCGGCGGCGAACATGATGGCCGGCGCGACGACGATCAGGGCACAGTACAATGCCTGGCCGAGATCCATTGGCCGCAGTAAGGCGACGATACCGAACAGGAAAACACTCGACGTCAGAGCACCGGCCCATACCGTGTCCGCGGTCGATAAACCGGTGCCCATCAAAATCAGCCAGCCATGCCCATAATTGTAGATACGATTGGCGATATCGCAGGGATTGGTCGTGAATACATCGATACCTTGCCGAGCGCATTCCAACCAAGACAATGGACCGACAATATCGAGAAACAGGGTTTCGAACGCGGGTACACCGAGATGCCGCGCCGCTTCCTGATAAAAACCGCCATTCCAGGCCAGCACCATCAACGCTAGGTAGGCCAGCAAGAGCGCCAACAGCCCGATCTGGTAGCCGATCGGGCGCTGCGGCCGGTTCGACGTTTCGGTTTCCTGGTAAATCATGCTGCGCGAACCTCAACGATCACCGTCTCATGCCGGACCAACCCCACAGGCGGATGTCGGCCGGCCCATTGGCAGCGGAATGCATCGAGTACACCGTGCCCGATTCATCGGTTTGTTTTCCAATTGTAAAATCCGGATATTATGCTCAGCGATCGACGGCCGCTACCGTACCGATGACCAGCCGGATTGGGAATTGAGAATGACCGACCAAATTGGGGACTCCATCGGGACTTTTGACTACATCATCGTCGGCGCCGGCTCGGCCGGATGCGTGCTGGCCAACCGGCTTTCCGCCGATCCGAGCGTTTCGGTCCTGCTCCTCGAAGCGGGCGGCAAAGACAACTATTTATGGATCCATATCCCCATCGGCTACCTCTATACGCTGAACAATCCCAAGACCGATTGGTGTTTCATGACCGAGCCCGAGGCCGGCCTCAACGGCCGTGCCCTCAACTACGCCAGAGGCAAGACGTTGGGCGGGTGTTCATCGATAAACGGCATGATCTATATGCGCGGGCAGGCACGCGATTACGATCAATGGCGGCAAATGGGCAATATCGGGTGGGGTTGGGACGATATCCTTCCTTATTTCCGGCGTTCCGAGGATTATCGACCCGGCGGTGACGATTTCCACGGCGAAGGCGGCGAATGGCGCGTGGAGAACATGTCTCTGTCGTGGGAAATCCTAGACGCCTTTCGCGCTGCAGCGGCGGAGACCGGCATTCCCCTGACGAACGACTTCAATCGCGGCAACAACGAGGGCTGCGGCTATTTCCAGGTCAATCAGAAACAGGGGGTTCGTTGGAACACATCAAAGGCCTTCTTGCGCCCGGTCATGAACCGCCAAAACCTAAAGGTGCTTACCAAGGCGCAATCAACGAGAATCAATTTCGAAGGCCGCCGCGCAATTGGCATTGAATTTCTGCATGGCGACGCCCGCAAGACGGCCAACGTTAGCGGCGAGCTCATATTGGCGACCGGGTCGATTGGCTCGCCGCAACTGCTTCAGCTCTCAGGCGTCGGCCCCGCGGACCTTCTCGGCGCCCACGGCATTACGGTGCGACACCACCTTGCCGGCGTTGGCAGTAATCTTCAGGACCACCTTCAAATACGGACCGTGTTCAAGGTCAAGAACACCGTGACCCTCAACGAACGCGCCAATAGTGCCGTGGGACGCCTCGCGATGGGTCTCGAATATTGTCTATTTCGCCGCGGGCCCTTGACCATGGCGCCGAGCCAATTGGGGTGCTTCACTAAGAGCGATCCGAGCCTCGAAACCCCCGACCTCGAATATCACGTCCAACCCCTTAGCACGGACAAACTCGGCTCCGAATTACACCGCTTTCCGGCGTTCACCGCCTCAGTCTGCAACCTCAGGCCGGCAAGTCGAGGATCGGTCTCGATAAAATCGCCCGATCCACTCGCCCCTCCCTCCATTCGGCCCAATTATCTCTCCGATCAGGTCGACCGCAGGGTCGCCGCCAATGCGATTCGGCTGACACGTCGAATATGTGATGCCATTGCATTGGCACCTTTCGAGCCCGAGGAATTCCGGCCCGGGGTCGAACACCAGAGCGATGAAGAACTGGCGACGGCGGCAGGAACGATTGGTACGACGATCTTCCACCCGGTCGGGACCTGCAAGATGGGGCGGGACGACCGCGCGGTCGTGGACGACCGGCTGCGCGTCCACGGCATTCAGGGCTTACGCGTGGTTGATGCCTCGATCATGCCGACCATCACCTCGGGCAATACAAACTCGCCGACGATCATGATCGCGGAGAAAGCGGCGGACATGATCCACCAAGACGCAAAGCTTGGATCAACTTCGGCGGCATAGGGTCGCAGTGACCGACTCCGGGCTAGGCATGTTCCGAACGCGTTGCGAAGTTGCCCGGACAAGTCCGCGATCGGCCAAATCGGTGCGCGCGACCTGCCTTCCACAGTTCGGCCCCATCGGCCAACGTTACAATTTCGTCTAACCCTCCGCGCGCTGCGGCGAGGAACGTTTCAGCTCCCAGTCGATGGCAGTCTGCACGATTGCCGACAAATCGTCGAACCGCGGTCGCCAGCCGAAGGACCGCATTCTGGACGCATCGGCGACCAATATCGGCGGATCACCGGCCCGCCGCGGCGCGCCTCGCCACTCGACTTTTCGGCCGAGTGTCTTTTCGACCGCGCGTATCACCTCACGGACCGAGAACCCATGCCCATAGCCGCAATTCACGATCAACGATTCCTCGCTGCCGGCCAATCGGTCGAGAATCAGCATGTGTGCGTCGGCTAGGTCGCTGACATGAATGTAGTCGCGGATGCAGGTCCCGTCCGGCGTGTCGTAGTCCTCGCCGAATATCTCTAAGAATTGTCGCGTTCCGGCCGCGACTTCGCCCGCGACCTTGAGCAAATGTCCGACATGCGTCGCGTACTCCCCGCTTCGTCCTCGCGGATCCGCACCCGCAACATTGAAATATCTTAGCGCCGCGTATCGCAGGCCGTGAGCTGAAGCGGCATCGGCCAGCATCCACTCGGTCATCAGCTTGGAGCGGCCGTAGGGATTTATCGGACGCGGTGGCGCATCTTCCCTTACCGGCACCTTATCGAGCATCCCGTATACGGCGGCGGTCGACGAAAACACGAAGTCGCGTATGCGCGCCTTAACACAACTATCGATCAGCGTTCGACTGGCGACGGTGTTGTTGCGATAATAGACCAGCGGCGTGGTCATCGATTCGGCGACCGAAATATTGGCCGCGAAATGCATCACCGCGCTCACCCGGTGATCGCCGAGAGCGTCTCCAATCAAAGCCGCATCCCCAACATCGCCGACAATTAGTGGCACGCCGGAGGGGATCAAATCCTTCGATCCGTTGGAGAGATCATCGACGACGACGACCGGCCGCCCGGCGTCCTGCAAAGCCAATACGACATGGCTGCCGATATAGCCGGCACCTCCGGTTACCAATATCGTGCCGTCAGCGCCCACCACCCAGGTCCCTTATAGCTTCTTGAAGAAAACCGGCGCCGGCCGGCTTTCACGATTGTCATTGAAGCGTCAGGGGACGATCCGGAGTGGAATCGACCCAACGCAACCGAGCGGTCTAGCTGCCCGCCTCTACGGCCTGAAACACCTGACCTGAGAATCGGTCGAGGCGAGATCGCTTCTCGTCGTCGCTGAGGCCGCCCATCGAATTGACGACCGGACAATAGGCCGTGACAAAGTAATTGACGAGTTCGGCATCGGTTACGGCGGGATAGGTCCGCCGCATTTCGGTCACGATCTCGCCCATGCGGTTGGCCACATCACCCGTTGAAAGAAGCTCCGACAGTTCTTCGATCCGCTGTTGAGATTCGCGCAACACGTGCTGATTAGGCTGCACCTCCGCGACCGGGCATTCGAGTGCGAGAGCGGCCCCGTCCGGTACCGATCCGCCAATAACGATCATCGCCGTGCAAGCAAGTCCCAACCAAATCCGTTTGCCGATTTCACCTCGTCGCCGGGCGGCCAAAATCTGCAAAATGGAAGTCGCCACCCCTGTCGCGGCGCCTTGGCGGTCCGTGGCAAATGACCTATTCGCTCGTCGAGATCTGATGATCATAAACCTCACCTTCATCGCGGCTCCAAAGGGTGCAGTCTGGCATAGCGCATTGTTGTTTCCAAGCCGCACGCGACCGATAGCTGAGCCGGAATCTCTCGATACCGGCCCTCAATCGCCGGATGTTTGATTTGACTAGGCCGATGGTTGTAACCTTTCCTGGCTTAATCCAGGAACGCCTTAGGCATCGGAATGGCGAAATCTGGTTCTCGTTCGATCACCGCCCCGGCGCCAAGTATGGTTTTCTCTTCGAAATGGCGTCCAACGATTTGCACACCCATCGGCAAGCCGGTCGAGTGAAGGCCCGCGGGCATGCTCACGGCCGGATGTCCCGACATATTGAAGAACGTCGTGTATCGCGTCAGCCCGTTCCCGACCGCCTCGGTCAGGCCGTCCGTCTCGACTTCCGTTGTTCCGATCATTGGTGCGACAAATGGTGTCGTTGGCGTTACGATGATATCCGCCGTTTCGAAAACCAGGTTGGTCGACTCCCGAAATTGCTGCACGAACCGCCTGGCACGAACGTAGTGCTCGGCCAGAATGAACTGCCCAGCCGCAAGCCCGGCAAGGAGATCTTCGCCATAGGCGTCGCGGCCGGTTTCAAGGTAACGGCTATGGTAGGAAAGCGCCTCGGATAGCTGGATCGTCAACGACACGGTCCTGGCATGGTCCATCGCAGGCAGTTCGATTTCGATGCAAGTGGCGCCGGCTTTCTCCAGTGTCGCCAGCGCGCGATCCGTTGCGTCCAGGATCTCGGGATCTGCCCGTTCGTAAAAAAAACGCCGTGGCACGCCAACCTTCAGTCCCGCGACATCCGCCCGCGGGGTGCCAATCGAATCCTCATTCGCCACATCTACGCTACCGGAATCCCGTGGGTCGAATCCGGATAGAATTTCGAGCAACAATGCGCTGTCTTCGATGGTGCGGGTCAGCAAGCCGACATGGTCCAGCGTCCAGGCGAAAGGAATGATTCCGTAAGTGCTGATCCGCCCCAGCGTCGGCTTTAGTCCGACGAGGCCACAGAGCGCGGCCGGCACGCGGACCGAGCCGCCGGTATCGGTACCGATCGCGGCGGGAACCAGACCGGCAGCAACGGCCGCCGCCGAACCGCTGCTCGAGCCTCCGGCCAAGCGTTCGCGATCAAATGGGTTTGGCGGGGTCCCGTAAATCGCGTTCTCGCCCATCGCTCCATAGGCAAACTCATGGAGGTTATTCTTGCCGATCAATATCGCGCCGGCCGCCGTCATCCGCTCAACCACGGTCGCGTCCGCTTCGGGCATCCAATCGGCGAGCACCGCGGAACCCGCCGTCGTTGGCGCCCCCCGCGCCTGAATCATGTCTTTGCAGGCGAAAGGAATACCCCATAGCGGACCGGATGATGCCGCGTCCTCGGCCCGGGCGGCCGCGGCCAGGGCCGGCCGGCCCATAACCGTGATGAACGCGTGCAGACCGGCATCGTATTTATCGATGCGATCGAGGAAATACTGTGTCAATGAGACCGGCGAAACCGCACCATTGGCCATCAACCGGGCGATATCGGACACCGGCAGGAATGCCAATTCGCTGCCGGGCATGACTAGCTCTTCGGCGAGTGAGGCAAGCCGGCCGGACGCGTGTCGCCGAGATCTACCCGGCTCAGATCGGCCAATTCATCCAGGAGTTCCTGAAATCCGATGATGACGCCGTGGGCCGGTGCGACCAACTCATCGAGCGCCTCGCCATCCCATTCGCGGCCCGCGAGCTGCTCCGAGACGCGCTTCAGCGTTCGTCTTTCGATTCGCTTCATGACCGCCTCACCTCATTCTTTAGGCGACGGTTAAGTCGCGAGGATAGTCGGTGAGATAATCGAAACCGCTCTCCGTCACCACGATTGAATCGCCAATACGGGCGCCGAAGTCCCCCGGTACATTTATGCCGCCGTCGACGGCCATGGTCATGCCCGGCATCAGGATCGTCCGGTCGCCGGCCTTCAGTTGGGGATTCTCAAGAAAGGAATACCCAACTCCGCGCCCCGTCCGGTAGCCCGCGCTGAATCCAGCGGATCGATAGACTTCCTCGGCGGCGGCATGGACCTCTTCCGCAATCGCTCCCGGGCGAATTTGGGCCAGTGCGGTCTGCTGGGCAGCCAATGCCAGTTCGTAGATTCTCGCCTGCTCATCGGTAACCTCACTCACGAAAAACGAGCGGTCGAAGCCGAGCTTGAATTGCTTGAAATTGGCGATACCACAAAAGCAAAAATAGACCGGGTCACCGCGGACCAGGCGCTTAACTGTCGATCGGCGGTGAACCATGCAAGTATGTTGGCCGGATTGCATGATCTGAAGGTTGTAGATCATCGGCGAAGCCAGGTGGTCTTCGCCCACGGCTTCCAGCAACTCAGCGCCTTTGCGCGATCCCGCATTGATGACAGCCAATGCCATCTCATATTCCGGGACCCCTTCGCCGATGGCCTCCTGTCCGGCGCGAGCCATTGCCGCCGCGACTTGCCCAGCTTGCCGCATGACCGCGATATCTTCCGCGCTCTTGACGATTCGCATCTCGCCGATGATAGATGCCGCGTCGACCAACGCCGCTTCGGATACGAGCTTGCCTAGGGTTTCCATGACGCGAGAATGTGTCTTATAGCGCTCAACCGCCACCGAGCGCGTCGGCCGGGCCTCGAGAATATCGGCAAGGTGGCGCATCCACTCGCCATCCACACCATCCATCCATTCCCGCACGTCTGCGATCGAAGTCATGTTGCGGGCCATTTCCGCTTCCATGGCCGGCGTGATCAAGACCGGATTTCCGGTAGCCGGCACGACGATCAAAGTGGCGCGATCGAATTCCATTCCCAGATAACCCCAGTATCCCGACAGGTAATAGATCGTGTCGGCGTCATAGACGACGAAGGAATCGTGGCCCGCCGCCCTCATCCGTTCCTGCAGATCGGCCACACGTTGTTGGTAAATGTCCGCCATTCGATTAGCTCCCCCCGACATTCTGGGAACTTGTGACCGAGCCCCGCAAGCGCGGCGGCCAGTTTCCCGGGCAAGATCAAAAACCCATATTCGTGCGCGGTCAATGGCCGCTGCAGGTTCGAGGCAGTCGCCTACCCAGAAATTTGATTCAAGCGCAACGACACCGCGACCGTGGGATTCTTTCAGGCTCTATCGGCGAACCTCACTCATTCGCAGCGTGGCGGGCGCCCATTGTTCTGAGCAACCCGATTGCCCCAACGCAGCAGGTTTCGATTGCAATCGCCGCGATCGATCATAACCTCGATAAGGCAAAGCCCATCATGGCCGAGGGCCTTGGCGATCGCGTCGTCCAATTCCCCTTCCGTCGACACGCGGCCGCTCCATCCATTCCCTTCGCCGGCGCCAAAGACGTCAACCAAATCCGCGTAGCGCCAATTCCTGATCGTATTGTAGGGGCCGTCGTGAATCTCCGCTTCGATCGTGTAACCCCCGTTATTGATCAAAAATATAATCGGGTTCGCGTCGTACCGGATCATGGTTGACAGTTCCTGCGCGGTCATCTGGAACGAACCGTCGCCGATGCACGAAATGAGCCGGCCCTTCGGCTTGCCCAACGCATAACCCAGCGTGGCCCCAACGGACCAGCCGATCGACCCGTACTGCATTTGAATTTCGAACCGCGCGTTGTCCGGGAGCCTGAGGTCCATGCCGTTGAACCAGGAATCGCCGATTTCGACGAGCAGTGTCGAGTCGCCGTCGAGCATTCTCTGCACTCGGGCGAAGAGTTGCCGCACGGTGAGCGGAGCCTCACCGCCGGTCGGTTCGAGGTCCGGAACGTCCTCGCGAATGCGATCGAACGTGACCATCGCACCGCCGTTCCTATTCAGCTTGGGCGCAAGTTTGCTCAGGAATTCATCCATTCTTACCTGGCTGTAGAGCGCACCCTGCAGCAGAACCGAGGTCGGTGCGGCGACGATCATGTTCTTGCGATTGACGCCAAACTGGTGACCGGCCGTCGCGTAGTCGTTAAAGTTGGGTCCCGCGAAAAGGGCCGCATCCGAGGCTTCCACCACCTCGCTACACCCGGTGCTGCTCACCGGGCCCCAATAGATCCCGATATAGTTTTCGTGCTGTTCCGAAACGAAGCCCTTTGCGTTGGGCATGCTGGCTACGGCATATCCGCTGGTATCCGCGAGAGCACGAAATGACGCCTCGGCTCCGCCCGCGCGAATCCTCGACCCGGCAACGAGAACCGGTTTTTCCGCCGCGTTGAGGAATTTGGCGGCATGTTCGACTGCCGCTTTCAGCGACTGCGGATCACTCGCCGAGGGCTCGCCGAACCCCCGGCGGCTCGGTGCCGAAGTCGACGCCCCCGCAATATTGCTGGCGATTTCGATGTAGACGGGCTTGCGGCGCGACAAGGCCATCTCGATCGCATTGTCGATTTGGTCCGGCGCCAGCATCGGGTGATGGAGGACAACGGACTCGACCGTTACGCGGCTAAATATATCTCTTTGGTAACCGTAGTCGACCTCGCCCAAGGTATGGTGCAGGTACTCGTATTCGGCTTCGGAGTTGGTATTTGGCCCGCCAGAAATGGCGATGACGGGGAGGTCTTCCGCATAGGCGCCGGCAACCGCGTTCAGCAGGCTTAGCCCGCCGACACTGTAGGTCACAACGGCCGCGGCGGGTCCGCCCGTTGCCCGTGAATATCCGTCCGCCGCATAGCCCGCGTTCAATTCGTTGCAGCAGCTTATCATCTGCAGGTTCTTGTTCTTCAACAGCTCATCCAAGAGGACAAGATTGTAGTCGCCGGGTACGGCGAAATACTGTCCAAGACCAATATCCTGCAACCGGCTGGCGAGGTATCCGCCGACTGTGCTGGAATCACTCATTGTCCGTGCTCCCGTCATTGGTGTCTGCTATCTGGACCGCAGCGTGCGGCACGGGATGCTTTCGGGCTCTATCGGCGAACCTCACTCATTCACAGCGCGGCGGTCGCCCATTGTTCTGGGCAACCCGATTGCCCCAGCGCAGCAGGTTTCGATTGCAATCATCACGATCGATCATGACCTCGATGAGACAGAGTCCATCATGGCCGAGGGCCTTGGCGATCGCGTCGTCCAATTCCCCTTCAGTCGACGCGCGGCCACTCCATCCATTCCCTTCGCCAGCGCCGAAAACATCAACCAAATCCGCGTAGCGCCAATTCTTGATCGTATTGTAGGGGCCGTCGTGTATTTCCACCTCGATTGTGTAGCCGCCATTGTTGATCAGAAAGATAATCGGGTTCACGCCGTATCGGATCATGGTGGACAGTTCCTGCGCGGTCATCTGGAACGAACCGTCGCCAATACACGAAATGAGCCGGCCCTTGGACTTGCCCAACGCGTAACCCAGCGTCGCCCCAACGGACCAGCCGATCGACCCGTATTGCATTTGAATTTCGAATCGCGCATCGGCCGGCAGCTTGATGTCCATGCCGTTGAACCAGGAATCACCGGTCTCAACGAGTAGTGTCGAATCGCCGTCGAGCATTTTCTGCACGCGGGCGAAGAGTTGCCGCACGGTGAGCGGCGCCTCACCGCCGGTGGGTTCGAGTTCCGGAACATCCTCGCGAATGCGATCGAAGGCGACCATCGCGCCATCGCTCTTATTCAGCTTGGGCGCAAGCTTGCTCAAGAAATCATCCATTCTTACCTGACTGTAGAGCGCACCCTGCAGCAGAACCGAGTTCGGTGCGACGACGACCATGTTCTTGCGATTGACGCCGAGTTGGTGCCCGGTCGTCGTGTAGTCGGTAAAGATGGGTCCGGCGAAAAGGGCGGCGTCTGAAGCTTCTACTACCTCGCTACATCCGGTGCTGCTCACCGGGCCCCAATAGATCCCCATGTAGTTTTCTTGGTGTTCCGAAACGAAACTCTTCGCGTTGGGCATGCTGGCGACGGCATATCCGCTGGTGTCCGCGAGGGCCCGAAATGACGCCTCGGCCTGACCCGCGCGGATCCTCGATCCGGCAACGAGAACCGGTTTTTCCGCAGCGTTGAGGAATTTGGCGGCATGCTCGACCGCCGTTTTCAGCGACCGTGGATCGCTCGCCGAGGGCTCGCCGAACCCCCGGCTGCTCGGTGCCGACGTCGACGCCCCCGCAATATTGCTGGCAACTTCGATGTAGACGGGCTTGCGTCGCGACAAAGCCATCTCGATCGCATTGTCGATCTGGGCCGGCGCCAGCATCGGGTGATGGAGGACAACCGACTCGACGGTTACGCGACTAAACAGATCCCTTTGATAACTATAGTCGACCTCGCCCAAGGTATGGTGGAGGTACTCGTACTCGGCTTCGGAGTTGGTATTTGGCCCGCCAGAAATGGCGATGACGGGGATATCTTCCGCATAGGCACCCGCAACGGCGTTCAGCAGGCTCAGCCCGCCGACACTGTAAGTCACGACAGCCGCGGCGGGTCCGCCTGTCGCACGCGAATAACCATCGGCCGCGTAGCCCGCGTTCAATTCGTTGCAGCAGCTGATCATCTGCAGGTTCTTGTTTTTCAACAGCTCATCCAAGAGGACAAGGTTGTAGTCGCCGGGCACGGCGAAATACTGCCGCAGACCAATATCCTGTAACCGGCTGGCGAGATATCCGCCGACTGTGCTGGAATCACTCATTGTTTGTGCTCCCGTTTTCGTGCTGTCTATTTAGACCACGGCGTGTTCGGTGGAGGCGGCTCGTTGCCGTCCGGCGATCCATCGACCATGAAGCGCCCGCTATGACAATTTGCCGATTAGCCGGTTCGGAATCTATCGGGGTCCGCTGCTTCCCAATACTGTCGAAATCGCGCATTCGAAGTTCCTCCGAGCAACTCTCCGGGCTCCAGATAGCTGTATATTTCGCTGTAGGGGAGAATCGATTTCTCATCGACGCGACGGAACAGCATCGACGGTTTCAACTGACTGGGATCGTCGAGACCCATAGCAGCGATAAATTCGTTAAAGCTTTCGACGGTCTGCCTTTGAAACTGGTGCACTCGGTCGGCCTTGGTTGGGACGACGATCGCCCTGCTACGCCGCGGATCCTGGGTCGCTACGCCGGTCGGGCAGCGATTGGTTTGGCACTTTTGCGACTGCACGCATCCAAGCGCGAACATCATGGCTCGGGCCGCGTTGCAGTAGTCTGCCCCCTGGGCAATTTTCTGGGCGATGGCAAAACCCGAATTGATCTTGCCGCTGCAGCCGATCTTGATGTGGTCACGCAAATTGCATCCGACGAGGGCATTGTTGACGAATATCAGTCCCTCGGTCAAAGGCGACCCGACATGGTTCTCGAATTCCAAGGGCGCCGCACCCGTGCCGCCTTCGCCGCCGTCGACGATAACGAAATCGGGATACACGTCGAGGTCGATCATCGCCTTGCAAATGCCGAGAAATTCGGAACCATGGCCAACGCAGAACTTGAAACCCGTCGGCCGGCCGTTAGCCAGTTCGCGAAGCTTGGCGACGAACTCGATCAACTCGCGCGGCGTGGAAAAAGCCGTGTGATAGGGCGGCGAGATGCATTTGACGCCGACCGGGACGCCCCGAATGCGGGCGATTTCCGGCGTCACCTTGGCCGCCGGCATGACGCCGCCGAGGCCCGGTTTCGCACCCTGCGACAATTTGATGCTGACGCATTTGACGGAATCGACGTTCACCTTGACTTTGAATTTGTCCGGGTCGAATTTCCCGTCCGCGGTCCGGCAGCCGAAATAGCCGCTGGCGATTTCCCATATCAAATCGCCGCCGTGTTCAAGATGGTGGTCGGTCAGACCTCCCT
This sequence comes from Alphaproteobacteria bacterium, assembly GCA_024244705.1. Taxonomy (NCBI): domain Bacteria; kingdom Pseudomonadati; phylum Pseudomonadota; class Alphaproteobacteria; species Alphaproteobacteria bacterium. The sequence continues at coordinate 104,114 of JAAEOK010000045.1, read as the reverse complement.
CCCCGGTATCGTGGGCGAAGCCGCCCAATTTGGCGCCCAGGTTCAAGGCACTTATGGCATTAGCGCTGAGCGCACCGAAACTCATTGCCGAGACGTTCAATAGCGCCATCGCGTACGGCTGGCTACAGCCGGGCCCGCCGATGTCGACCCGAAAGTGAGTCTCGGACGCTGGAACGGGTGCGATCGAATGCGCAAACCATTCGTACCCCGGCGCATAGACGTCACGCTCGGTGCCGAAGGGCTCCTCCGCGTGGATGTTCTTGGCGCGTTCGTAAACAAGCGTTCGTTCGTTTCGGTTGAACGGTGCGCCATCGATATCGCTCTCGATGAAGTATTGCCTTATTTGCGGCCGGATGCCTTCCAAGACCCACCGCAGGCGGCCGGCAACCGGATAGTTGCGCATCAGGTTGTGGCGTTCCTGGAAATAGTCCCACACACCCATCCCGGTTAGGACAATCGCAGCGAGGAAAAGCCAGAAATAGCCGCCGCTCGACGACACCCACAAGATAAAGAATACCACCGACAACGTGGCGCAGAGGGCGAATGGAACGAACCGCAGGAACGGCCTCAACCAATCAACTTGACCAAGCATCTACTACCTCGATTAATCGAAAACGTGGCCGTGCTCGTAGCGCTCGTCGAGCCCGGCTGCCTCGGTCAACGCCGCGACGTTCTGTTTGGTAAAGAACCCTTGGTAGCCGTTGCAGCGTTCAATGTATTCGGTGATCAGAATCGAATATTCCGAGTGCTTAGAAAAGATCTGCTTGAGGTCCGGCTCATCGCCACATTCGCCGACAACGTGGGCGAGAAATGCAACTTTCCGTTTCTTGAGCTCCTCGACGACGTAATCGATGTTCTTTTGCTTGCTGGAATGGTCTCCGTCGAGAACCTGATAGGCCATGTGATGCATTCTGCGGCCAAAGTTCCGTACGAAGTTCTCGGTCGGCATCGGCAATCCCTCGAAGGAATTGACGAATGACGGCGTATTGTTCGCGGTAAAGACCTTTGCGGGAGATTGCTTTTCGTCGTCGACATTCGGATTGCGGTTGACGTTGGTCGACGAATTCATGTCGCTGATGTTGTAAGCGCCCCAGAAATAGTAATTCGACAATGTTAGAAACTCGAGGATCGCGTCCTCGCGTTCGCCGGACAGGATGCGCGTTGCCATGTGATCGGGGCCCAGGACCACCTTTGGAATATCTGTCTTTTGGATTTCGTCGTCGGCCTTCTTCAGGCGGTTGACCTCATCGTTGGCCAATTCAAGACCCTGGCCCGCGCCGATCTGGTCGACATCGTTTAGATCGATCGAGGTATAGCCAACCCGATTCCCGGTGAAATCGGACGGCACGGTGAAACTGAAATGCTCGTTGGCGAATAGCGAGTTTGTCTCCTCCGCCGCGGTGTGGAATCTAATTTCGTGCGATTCCAGTATTTTTTGGGTTTCGCCGAGGTCCTTGGTGGCAAAAAGCTCGCCGACATAGCGCGCGTTTGGTTTCGGGCGGGCGCGCGGATATAGCATATTGAAGCGCGTGATATCGTCGACGTAGTTGGCATTGAGCGGCTCGAGCACGATAAGACGCGGTTGGTCGGGCGTGGTTCGAAGAAAATAGATCTTGTGAGTCTCGTTCAGACGGGCGGCCTCGAACCGATAGGGCGACATCGTATAAAGTTCTTCCAGATAAGGAAGCGCATCGCCATGCTCGACCTGGATTACGATGCCTCGCATCGTGCCGAGAAGATCCTCCAGCCCGCTCGACTTCCGCCGTTCATAGACCTTCAATCGATATTCGTTGAAGAAATCGGAATTTTTCTTATCGCCTTTCGGCGCCACGGTCATGATGTCCAGGCTCATTGTCGTCCTCCGTTTGCCGTTTCGCCTCGGCTCACTGTAAAGCTAGTTGCGGGACCGCCGCTTGAGGGCGGAATAGACCGGTTGCCACCGTTTTGCGTCAACCCGTTCTTTCATCTCCGATTTCGGCGTGTCCTCGGCAAGCCCCTCGGACTGGGCCTGAGCCGCCACGGCATAGGCAATGTCAGCGGAAATCTCCCGCACCTGCTCCAGCGACGGTAAAAGTGACCCCTCGGGGTTCTTCAGCGCGGGCGCGTGGCGGCTGAGTTCTTCCGACGCCGCCATGAACATGCCGTCGGAAACTCGCCGCGCGCCGATCCCAAGGATTCCCAGCCCCATCGCTGGAAAGATATAGCTGTTGTTGCATTGGGCGACCGGGTAGGTGTGTCCTTTGAAATCCACCGGACCGAACGGGCTCCCGGTCGCGATCAGGGCCCGTCCATCGGTCCACGAAATCAAGTCCGCAGGAACGCCCTCGATGCGGGACGTCGGATTGGACAGCGGAAAGATGATGGGGCGATCGGTGTGGCTCGCCATTTCCCGGATTATTTCTTCGGTGAATTTCCCGGGCTGGCCCGAGACCCCTATGAGGATTGTCGGATGCGCGTTCTTGATCACGTCGAGAAACGTTATCTCCCCACCCTTCCCGGTTCCCCAACTCGCAACCTTGTCGTGCGGCTGCAATAGCTTCGTTTGGAAAGGCAGCAAGTCCTCGACTTTGTCGTGGAGCAGGCCGGGCCGGTCGATCATATAGAAACGAGCCCGCGCGTCTTTCTCCGATAAACCTTCCCTGACCATCGCGGCGACCATCTGTTCGGCGATGCCGCAGCCCGCGGACCCGGCACCAAACATGGCTACTGTCTGACCCGATAGTTTGCCGCCGGTGACCTTACAGGCGGCGAGCAGCGTTCCCACCGTGACCGCCGCCGTCCCCTGAATGTCATCGTTGAAGGTGCACAACTGGTCGCGATATTTGGCCAGCAACGGGGCCGCGTGGGTCTGCGCGAAATCCTCGAACTGGAGCAGAACGTGTGGAAATTTCCGCTTCACCGCCTGCACAAACATGTCGACAAAGTCATAGTAGTCGTCACCCGTCACGCGCTCGTGACGCCAGCCGACATACATGGGGTCGTTCAATCGCTCCTCGTTATTGGTCCCCACGTCGAGGAGGATCGGCAACGTGCCGGTCGGCGTGATTCCGCCGCATGCCGTATAGAGAGACAATTTGCCGATCGGAATGCCCATGCCGCCGGCACCCTGATCCCCGAGACCGAGAATTCTTTCTCCGTCGGTCACGACGATGGCTTCGACGTTGGGAACCGGCGCGTTATCCAGCATGACGTCGATCTTTTCCCGTTCCGGGTAGGATATGAACAAGCCACGCGGTCGCCGGTATATCTCGCTGAACTGTTGACAGGCGGCGCCGACGACCGGGGTATAGATCATCGGCATCATCTCGGGCAGATGATCGAGCACCAAACGGTAAAACAGCGTTTCATTCGTGTCCTGGAGGCCGCGGAGGAAAATGTGGCGTTCGAGGTCTTCCGTTTTTCGTTGGTAGGCCGCGTAGGCGCGCTCGGCCTGAGTCTCCATGTCGTCGATATGGGGTGGCAGGAGACCGACGAGGTCGAACTCTTTACGCTCGTCCTTGGAGAACGCCGTACCCTTGTTGTAGAGGGGATTATCAAGGAGTTGCCCCCCGTGCAGGTCCAACTCGATATGGGGCGCAACCGTGGATTGGGTCATATGCCTTTGCCTCCGCCCGTGGCCCCTAGAATACAAGCCCCGGCACGAGACGCCACCCCCGATGCGTTGACGGTCGGATACTACACTAGAGGTTTGGCGGTACAGCCGGTTTTTTGGCTCGTTTGATGGCAATGGATCGAATCATCGAGGCTACGAGGCGGCCGAAAGGGACAGAATAGGCCCAGGGAGCGCTTTTCGCGTTTTCGGCAGTTAGGTCAAAAAGCAGTGCGGCCAGGAATCCAGTCGGTCCCGGCAAGTGGCACTCCGGCCATGGCGGCGGCCTCGATCGTTAGCGCGACCATATCCTCGGGCTCGAGATTGTGAATATGACTCTTGCCGCATGCGCGGGCCAGGGTTTGCAACTCAAGGACCATAACGGTGAGATAGTTGCGCAAATGACGCGCACCGACTTCCGGTGGTAGGCGTCGTTCGAGGTCAGGGTCCTGGGTGGTGATGCCGACCGGGCAGCGACCGGTATGACAATGATGGCAATAACCGGGCTCAGCGCCGATTGCGCGATAATCCTCTTCATGGACAGGCTTGTTGCACCCGAGCGCAAGCATCGCCGCCGAGCCAATCGCGACCGCGTCCGCCCCTAACGCCAAAGCCTTGGCCACATCGGCACCAGTTCGGATCCCGCCCGACACGATGAGCTGGACCTCACGGTGAAGATCGAGCTCCTTCAGACTCTCGACGGCCAGGCGCACCGCCGGCAGGGTCGGTATTCCGACATGTTCAATAAATACGTCCTGCGTCGCGGCGGTCCCGCCCTGCATTCCGTCGACGACAATCACGTCGGCGCCGGCCTTGGCGGCGAGCGCAACGTCGTATCGGGTCCGCGTCGCGCCCACCTTGACGTAGATCGGTTTTTCCCAATCCGTGATTTCGCGCAATTCGCGTATCTTGATCGCCAGATCGTCGGGGCCGGTCCAATCGGGATGACGGCAGGCACTGCGCTGATCGATGCCGACAGGCAACGTACGCATCTCGGCCACGCGCTCGGTGATTTTCTGGCCCAATAACATGCCGCCGCCGCCGGGTTTGGCCCCCTGCCCCACGACAACCTCTATCGCGTCGCAACGACGAAGATCGTCCGGATTCATGCCGTAGCGGGAGGGCAGGACCTGATAGACAAGGGTCTTGGAGCTGTTGCGCTCCTCTTCGGTCATACCGCCGTCACCGGTCGTCGTGCTGGTCCCCATTTCGGTAGCTGCACGGCCGATTGCTTCCTTGGCGTGAGCACCCAAGGCGCCGAAGCTCATACCGGCGATGGTGATCGGGATCTTGAGTTCGATCGGCTTTTTCGCGTGGCGCGCTCCCAACGTAACCGACGTATCGCAGCGCTCACGATAGCCCTCGAGCGGATAGCGCGATGTCGACGCACCCAGAAATACCAAGTCGTCGAAATTCGGCAGCCGCCGCTTGCCGCCGAATCCGCGGATATCGTAAATACCCTGGTCTGCGGCGCGTTGAATTTCGGCAATCACGGAAGGCGGAAATGTCGCCGATTCGCGGACTGTACGACGATCAACGGTCAAGCCTTTTCTCCCGCCAGTGTCGGCCTAGTAGGCGTCGGCATGATCGACCTTGAAGTGGTAAAGGTTTCGCGCCGAGCCGTAGCGGCGGAATTCGGATGGATCCGCCGCGACCTCGGCGCGGGTCAACAATTCCGCGAGCTCGCTAATGTGTGCGTCGGTCATTTCTTTTTCGATACAGTCGGCGCCCAGGCTTTCAACGTCGCCGCGGACATAAATGACGGCCTCATAAATCGACGAACCGAGGTCGGCCCCGGCATCGCCGCAAACGGCCATGCGGCCGGTTTGAGCCAGAAAGCCGCTCATGTGGCCGACCGAACCGCCGACCACGATGTCGACCCCCTTCATCGAGACCCCGCAGCGCGAGCTCGCGTCCCCTTCGATCACAACCAAGCCGGCTCGGCCGGTGGCCGCCGCCGACTCCGAGGCATTGCCACGAACTCGGACAACGCCGGACATAATGTTCTCGGCGACGCCCCAACCGGAATGTCCGTTGACGACGATTTGCGCATTCTGGTTCATGCCGCCGCAATAATAACCAACCGGCCCGTCGATCGTGATTTGCACCGGATCCATCAAACCGACAGCAATGGCGTGCTGTCCACGCGGGTTCAAGATCTGCCAATCCGCATCGCCTCCGTCGGTCAAGTGATGGAGGCGCTGGTTTAGGTCCCGAACGCTGACCTCGGCGAGGTCGACCGTGATCGAATCCTGGACCGTCACGCGGCACGATCCATGCGCTCGGCCTCCCAGCTGTAAACGACTGCCGGTGCCGGTTCCCAGACTCGGGCCCGATCGATTCCCGGTAGCGCCGACAGGCTCCGGAATTCGGAAGCCATCGCCACCCAATCATCGTTCTCAGCCAGGACCGCCGGCTTGCACGCGATGCCATCGCGCAAAACTGCGAATCCGTCACGTGTGCCCACGGCGAAAGTATAGAACCCATCCAGATCGCGTAGGCCCGCCCGAAGCGCCTCGCTCAGCGGCAAGCCCTGACCGAGGCGAAAGGCGAAGTATTGGGCCGCCACCTCACTGTCGTTGTCGGTCGCGAATATCCGGCCGCGTCGCGATAGCCAGGCGCGGAGTCGGTTGTAGTTGCTCAGCGATCCGTTGTGCACGAGGCACAAATCGGCACCGGCGATGAAGGGGTGCGAATGCTCGGTCGTAACGGCACTCTCCGTCGCCATGCGGGTATGTCCGATGCCGTGGCTTCCAACCATGGCGGCAAGGCCGAAACGATTGGCCACGTCAACCGGCAGGCCCATGTCTTTGTATATTTCGATTCGGTCCCCATGGCTCATCACCCGAATAGCCGGAGCGTAGGTACGGAGCCAATTCGCGACGGCATCATGGGTCGTATCGGCGATCAGCACCGCATGCGAGGCTCGAGCTGTCACCTCGGCGGTGGCGTTCAGATCATCCTGCAATCGGTGTGCGAGCCCGTCCCAGTTTGTCGCCTGGGCCGGATCGTACAACGTCAATTTAACCAATCCGGCCGACAACTGGTCTCCATAAACGGCAAACCCCGCACTGTCTGGCCCGCGTTCGGTCATTCCCACCAGCATGGTCTGGAGGTGTTCGCCCAATTTTTCATAAAGATTGGGGTTCTTTAGATAGAGCCCGACGATCCCGCACATTACCTCATCTCCCGGCGCTGAGATTGTTTGCGCAGTGTAACAATTTGTCGAACACATTTCAACCCATGTTCACATAATTTTACTGTTAGGAAAAAGAAAATCTACGCCTTCATGGCCCAGCGCCAGACCAGATAGATTCCTCCTGGGCTAAATCTGAATTTCAATTAATGACTACAAATTCGGTGGTTAAAGCTCGTCTTTATACCTGTTCATTAATTAATGAGCCAGCTGCCGGAACGCGGTTGGCACCTGAAGTAGGTACCGCATACGCCTCGGCCACCAATCAAACCACCGGATGGCGACGGGAGATTCCCTAGGAGTTAGTTGCCTTGATCAGCGGCAGCACGGATTGGAATAGCGCGGTGTCGCCGCGCTCGCACCACTCGAACAAAACCATCTCGGTGGTGACAACGTCCACGCCCTCGGATCTCAACCGGGCGATCGCGGTTTCCTTGTCGATCCCGTGTCGTGTGCCGGTCGCATCCACGACCAGACAGGGTCGATAGCCAGCGGCCTTGATATCCATTGTCGTCTGCAGGACGCAGACATGGGTCTCGGTGCCGGCAACAATGATCCGATCGCGACCGAGTGCGCGGAATCGCTCGTCTAACGTTGGTTCGGCAAGACCCGAAAAGTGAACCTTGCTAATGACCGACCCGTCCGCCACCGCCGCGCGCAATCCCGGTACCGTATGGCCGATACGATCGGGGCAATGTTCCGTGACGGTCACCGGAATCCCAAGTCGTTCCGCCGCGTTGACCAGGGTCGTCGCGTTAGCCACCACGCGCACGCCGTCTTCGATGGCCGGGACCAATTTTTCCTGTAAATCTATGACAAGCAGCGACGACCGGTCGGGCTTCATCAACATTTCGGGCGTTCCCTTGCGTCGCGCCGTCATGCGATTGGAACGGCGCCGGTCCCTATTCCGGTACCATGACTTCGCTTCGGTGGCCAAGCTTGCCTTCGACAACCATCGTTCCCAGCGCATCGAGAATGACCCGGCAGGCAAGCTGCGAGGTATTGTCGTTGACGTCATAGGGCGGCGAGACCTCGACGACTTCCATGCCGCAGAGCCCTTCACGGGCGATCAAGCGAACCATTTCCAATGCCTCTCGTGGCGTGAACCCGCCCGGTTCGGGGGTCCCGGTCCCGGGAGCGAAGCCCGGATCGATGGAATCGATATCGAACGAAAGGTAGACCGCCTTGGCACCATCCCAGGCAAGCTCGAGTGCGCGTTCCGCGGCCTTCTTCGTACCGAGTTCCTCGACGTCGGTCATCGTCATCACGCTGGTACCTCGCTCGCGCGCAACTTCCGAACCGGGACGCGACCCGTACCACCCGCCGATCCCGATCTGCACCAGGTTCTTCGGTGGACAATTGTCGAGCCCGACGTCGTGCATATGGCTGTGATCGTGGTGGGTCGTCGGCTGCACGCTTTCGTGGGCGTTGCTGGTCCAGAACCACGGCGTGGTGTGCATGCGCTCATCCATATCGATCTCCTGCATGTCGATATGGCGGTCGAAATGAATGATTCCGACATTGCCGTCCATATGGGGAGCGATACCGCGCACGTTGGGATAGCCCAATGAATGATCGCCGCCGAGGAGAATGGGAAAGGCACCCGAGGTATAGACATGCGAGACCGCTTTCGAAACCTGATCGAAGGTCTTTTCGATATTGCCTGGGATGACGAAGACGTCGCCGGCATCGCAGATATCCAATTCCTCGAACAGGTCGACGCCGCCATCGACCGAATAGCCGTCATAGACAGCCGAGATGCGACGGACCGCCTGTGGACCGAAGCGGGTTCCGGAACGATAGGTCGTGCCGGTGTCGAACGGTATGCCCAGAAATGCCGCCTCGTACTCCCCGACCTTTTTTACGTCCTCACAATAGGGCGACTTCATGAAGGTATTGATCCCAGCGAAAGCCGGCTGGTGGCCGCGACTGAAAAGTGAGATCGTGCGATCGTTAATCGAATCAGCGGCTTCCAGCCCCAACTCGAGGCAACGCCGAATTTCTTCATCCTGTTTCTTTTGCGAGATTCGGCTTAACCGCTTCAGGTTTCGGTTGCCGCGGAACTCATCCGATTTCGGATCCGGCATTCCTATACTCCCCATGTCGGACTGGCAGTGGCCGCGCTTCGATACGAAAGCGACTTCGAAACGACGACACCGCCAAGTGTCGTGGCCGTCCGGATCAAAGTCCGACGCGACCGATCCACTTGTTGGAACCGTACTTCTTGGCATAGCCCTCATTGGCGAGCTGTTCAAGAATGCCGGGATCGACGCCCTCGCTCGCCGGCGCGGTTTCCTCGGCAACGCCGGCGTCTTTGTAGACTTGGCCGAAAAGTTCCCACGTGGCCGCTACATAACCGGGCTGGCAGTCGGGCTGACCGCCGAAAAGCGTCTTGCCCCAGCCGCTCGGCTCGGCCGGCGGTTCGGGAGCGCCCTCGGGCAGGCTCATACACAGCGGCTTGCCATCGCCGATGCCGAAAGCACCCAAGTCTTGATCGAGCGTCAACATGACGGCACCGTATTGGGTAAGCTTGACATCCTCGATCGGCCAATCGAGACCCTTGGCAACCAGGGCATTTCCCTCGTCGGGGTTTTCTTTCCACCAGTTGACGGCCTCGAACCAAGCCCGCATCAGCTCCTTGGCAACGTCAGGCTTTTCGCTGAGCCATTGTTCGTTGCAGGCAATCGATTCCGAGATCAAGCCCCGCTCCCAGGTACGGTCGGTAAGGCTGGTCTTGAGGATATGCGCTCCCTCTCGCTCCAACGACTGGCTTGAAAACGGCTGGTAGTTCACATCTATGTCGAGGCCACCGCTGATGAATGCGGCAGCGCTTTCCTGAGGCAGCATGATTCGGTGTTCGACCGCGTCAAATGCAATGCCGGCATCTTTCAGCGTCAGTAGCATCCACATGTGGTTGAGGAATGCATAATCCGCGCCGTAACTCTTACCCGGAAACTGCGAAACGTCAGTGATCGATGCGTCGGCGATCATTTCATCGAGACCATACGACATCGCGGGTATCGCGATCACCTTCATCGGCACGCCGGCACCACGGGCGACGACCACCGAGTCCAGCGTATTCAGCATGCATTGAATCTGGCCGCTCACGATGCCCGCGTTCTTGGCCGTGATGTCCTCTATGAGTTGGATATTGAGGTCTATACCCTTGGCCATCTTCTTGTCCTGGACGATGTACCAAGGGGCATAGGGCGAGAAGGAAATGATCGCGATATTGACGGTCTCCTGCGCGACCGTGCTAGCGACCCCACCGGCCATCAGCGCGACACTCAACACAGCGCTGGCGACCATCTTTTTTAGACTGGTTTCGAGATTCATACTTCTCCTCCCGTTTCCTTTTCGGCGCCGACGCGCAGCAGAAAAGTTCCTACCGGTATTTTGCGTGCGACCTTTCGTATGCCCCAAGGCCGTTGATCAGGGATCGCATTCAAGGTCACTACAACGCCAACTCGGAACGATTCTCTCCGTTAAATTTCATTATAAAAAGCGGCAATTTTTCAATGCTAAACATCACCCAAATTGATGTTTATGTGCCATCGCCAATCGGTGCGTACGACGCAAGAGATACACGTTCAGCCCGTTGACCGATGGCGAAATTCGTCGAGCAGGCGGTCTCTCGCGGCGTGGGTGGGCGCCCCCGGATTGGTAATGATCAGAATGTCCATGGCCGGCTCGTCGGCGTCCGGCAACAGCGGATGTAGAAGGCCGTCCGCGACTTCGCGTGCAACGAATGCATCGGGCAGAAAGCAGATGCCGACACCGAGCACCGCCAACCGGCGGGCTTCTTCGAGATGCTCGGACAGGCCCGCGACGCGATGGCCGAGACCATGTCTTCGCCGGTATTTGGTAAGCTGCTCGGGCTCGTCAGCGCCGGTCAATATGAACATTTCGGCGCCGAGATCGCGCGGATTGGCGACTGTTCGTCCAAAAAGCGGATGAGCACGACCGCAATACGGCCGGTGTACTTCACGAAACAGCGATTCATAGGTGAGTGCCGGGTCGCGATGATGAACCGGCGCAATGCCGATCTCCGCCTCGGCACGAAGAACTGCCCGGCTGACGACATCCCAGGTCGCCACGCTGACATAAATTTCGACCAGGGGGTGCGCACGATGAAACCGATCGATCGCATCGTCTATGCGCCGGTCGACCAGGTTGCTGATCAACTGCATTCTGACCCGGCCCCTTACCTCCTCCGCCATGTCGGCGACGCGGCGGGGAACGTTGGAAACTTTTCCAAACATTTCGGCGCAGACTTCCGCAACCTGCTCGCCGGCGTGGGATAGCACGAAACCGCCGGGGCCGCGGCGACAGAGGCTGACACCGACGTGAGCCTCCAAACGGCGTAGCGCCATACTCAATGCCGGCTGCTTGCGGCCGATGCGCTGTGCGGCGTTGCTGAGGCCGCCGGCCTCGACGATTTCATGAAAGGTCTTGAGCAGGTTCCAATCGAGGTTGCGGGTAAATCTGAGCCCGGTTAGCGGCCGTGCCTCTTCCGATTCATGCCGCTCGCTTCGATCAGACATTTGCACCCTCGCGATCCGTGCGGCCATACCCAAGTACTTGATTTCGGGCCACAAAAGATTATCGATTGGCGTCGGTTAGCCGACTCCCTGGCGCGGCTTGATCCGCTTCAGGAACTCCCAAGTCGGCAACGTGACGAGCCCCCCGATCAGGCCGCCGATATAGCTCGGCAGTTCGATATTGAACGCGGCGAACCACACCAAGCCGGCTATGAAGCTGACGATCAGCATCGCGGCGATGGTCACGATCACTCTTTGCCACAGCGGCACGGCACCCTCCCTGTTGGCGGTTCAACGACGAAGTGTATACGAAGGTCGCATCGAGGCAAATGTGTGGTCCGCCAGCCCGGTTGACCTGGCCACATCGGGCAACTCAAAAGCCGGGGCAGGAGTGCCTAATTTGGGGTAGTGTGCCCTGGGCGTGGGATTGGTAGCCACCCAGCCTTGGGAAACCGGCAAGACAAGGAGAGTAGCGTGATCGTCGAACAGATATGGACCGGCAACGCCTATCGAAACTTCAATTACCTCATCGTTTGCCCCGAATCCGGCGAAGCCCTGGCCGTTGATCCCCTGGACCATGAAAAGTGCTTGGCCGCAGCCAAACGCAATGACTGGCACATTACTCAGATCGTCAACACGCACGAGCACGGGGACCACACCGGAGGCAACAAGGCGATGGTCGCGGCGACCGGCGCCACGCTCTTGGCTCATGCCAATGCGGCCGGAAGGATACCGGGCGTTGACCGCGGCTTGAATGCCGGTGACGTGATCCGGGTCGGCAAGATCGTCGAGCTCGAATCGCTCGATACACCGGGCCACACCATGAGCCACGTATGCCTGCTCTCCCGCACCGACCAGCCGTCGCTATTCTGCGGCGATACGTTATTCAATGCCGGCGCCGGCAATTGTCATAACGGCGGCCACCCCAACGAACTCTATACGACTTTCGCCACCCAATTGAGCAAGTTGCAGGACGATACATTGATCTATCCGGGTCATGATTATATCGCCATCAACCTGCAGTTCACGCTCGATCGGGAGCCCGACAATTCCCACGCGCGAACGCTGCTGAACGACGTCGACAGCCAGGATCCGAACGCCGCCTTGGTATCGACGCTGGGCCTGGAGAAGGAAATCAATACCTTTTTCCGCCTCCATAGCCCGACGGTCATCCGTCGACTGCGCGTAACCTTTCCCGACCTATCCGAAGATCCGGATCCGAAAACCGTTTTCCTAAAGTTGCGCGAGCTCCGCAACGACTGGTAGTCGGTGCAACTACGAAGAGACCTTGAACTCACCCGGCAGGTCCAACCCTTCGATTGCGAGCACCCGCGCCGGCGCGCCATCGAGTCCGGCGAGTTTCAATGGCAGCGCCACGATCGTGCAGCGCGGCCGGGTAATGGCCGAGAGGTTGTGGACATATTCGATGTTGTAAATGTCGCGGCCCAGGATCTTGTGGTGAATTTCGCAATCCTCACCACGAAAACCCGGCTCTCGCACGACAAACTCCTCGGAAAAGTCATAAACGACCGCATTGACGCCGCGCTCCACGAGCCAATCGGCGCCGTCGCCGTCGAGGAAAGGCCCTGTCGTCCAAAACGGGTCCGTGCCCCAACACGCATCGGTCCAACCGGTGCGCAGGATGGCGATGTCGCCGCCAACGACATGCCGGCCCCGCTCCTCGAGCGTATCGCCGGTGATCCCCATGTTCTCACCATGGTCCGATAGATCGATCACCGCCGCCGGTCCGATGAGCTTGCCGAGCGGAACGCGGTCGATGCTTTCACCGCCGGGAATGAAGTGCACGGGCGCGTCGACATGCGTGGCGTAATGGCAAAACATCGTAAACGTCGATCCTTGCCAACCGCATTCGTCATGGCGATAGGGCGTCGAAAACGAAACATCGACCTTAAGGCGACCGGCGCCGTCCTCTACCGGCAAGGAAAGGTCGATGATATGCATCTTCGTCCTCCTGGATTATCGATTCGCCATCATGCGATCGAAGGCGGAGCAGCGTGGACCGAGACCAGCCGACCGTCAATTCCGCCGCTGTCGGGCGTTTGGATGCGGGATGTATACCCGGCGCCAGGCTCGACGGCGGTAACGAACATCCGATGTGGCGATCCTTCACATGCCGCGGGCTCGTTCACGCAATTCGTATTTCTGAACTTTTCCGGTCGATGTTTTTGGCAACGGCCCGAACACAATCGTCTTGGGGACCTTGAAGCGGGCCATGTTATTGCGGCAATGGTCGATGATCTCACCGTCTCCGACTTCCGCCCCCTGCTTCAGCGTCACGAACGCGCACGGCGTTTCGCCCCACTTCTCGTCCGGACGGGCGACGACGGCGGCCTCGAGAACGGCGGGATGACGATAGAGAACACTTTCGACCTCGAGCGTGGAAATGTTTTCGCCGCCGGAAATAATAATGTCCTTCGATCGGTCTTTGACCTCGATATAGCCGTCCGGATAAACCACGGCCAGATCGCCGCTGTGATACCAGTCGCCCATGAATGCCGCTTCGGTCGCTTCGGGATTCTTCAGATATCCCTTCATCACGGTATTTCCGCGCAACATGATTTCCCCGATCGTTTCCCCGTCGTGCGGAACCGGCTCCATGGTTTCAGGGTCGAGCACTTCGACCTCCTCGAGAGTTGGATAACGCACGCCTTGGCGCGCTGTTTTCTCGGCTCGAGCGTCGGCTGGAAGTTCGTCCCACTCGTCCCGCCAGGCGCATACGGTCGCCGGGCCGTAAGCCTCCGTGGTGCCGTAAAGATGGGTAACGTGGAATCCCATCGCCTCCATCGCCGAGATCACGGCACTCGGGGGGGCCGCGCCGCCGGTCGCGACGTCGACAAGCTGGTCAAAGGGGCGGCGGTCTTCGGCGTCTGAATTGGCCAACATGTTGAGGACAATCGGCGCACCGCACATGTGAGTGATTCCGTTGTCGGCAATCGCGGCAAAGATTGGTGCTGATTCGACCCGCCGCAGGCAAACATGAGTTCCCCCGATTGCCGTGACCCCCCAGGTGTACGTCCATCCGTTGCAGTGAAACATCGGCAACGTCCAAAGATATCGGCTGTCGGGACGGAGGCCGTGAACGAGTACCTGGCCCAGTCCGTTCAGGTAGGCGCCCCGATGATGAACGACGACGCCTTTGGGGTTGCCGGTGGTCCCCGACGTGTAGTTGAGGCTGATGGCATCCCATTCATCGGATGGTCGGCGCCATTCGAAGTCCGGATCCCCTTCGGCCAAAAAGCCTTCATACTCGGTATCGCCAATCAAATTGGCGCGGTCACCTGCACCGACATCGAACATTGGATCATCGATGTCGATCACGGGCGGCGGGCTCGCCATCAGCGCGATGGCCTCTTTCGCCGCGGCGTTGAATTCACGGTCGACGATGAACAGCTTCGACTGGGCGTGTTCGAGCGTGAAGGCTATTGTTGCCGGGTCAAGGCGAATGTTGATGGGATTCAGCACCGCTCCGACCATTGCCGGGCCGTAATGCGCCTCCAGCAGCGCCGGAATGTTTGGCGCGATGATCGAAACCGTTTCGTTTCGGCCAATTCCACGCTTCGCCAGGGCCGACGCAAATTGCCTGCACCTGGCATATAGCTCACCATAACTCAGGCGAAGGTCGCCATGAATGACCGCTGTCTTGTGAGGGAATACGTCGGCGCTGCGGGCCAGGAACGTTAGCGGCGTCAGAGGCGCGAAGTTGGCTGCTCGTCGATCGAGACCAGTATCGAACGCACTCGTGCTCGGCGCGGACTCGTTCAAGACATTCTCCTCCTCTCGGCGATCGAAATTCCCATTATTGTGCTCCATCTTGGACCGAAACGGACCGACGATTAAACGATTAAAGGCTCGGTCCAGGAAAAGCCAGATCCGTCGATCTCAAGGCATGTAAATGCTAACTGTAGGCCGCTAGAAACCCGTTGTTTGACGGCGTCGACGCCTTGCCATACGCTTAGGTCGAAAGCATCGCCGATCACACCAAAACTCGATTGGCATGCATCGGTAAAAGGGGGACTTCGCACATGACGGCAAAGGCCGTTCCCACGATCCAGTTCGAGAATGATCGCGTGCGCGTCACCGAATGGCGTTTCGCCCCGGGTGCCGCGACCGGCTACCACCGCCATGAATTCGACTACGTCGTCGTACCGCAAACGACGGGGCGGCTCAGGATGATTGGGCCCGAGGGGGGAACCCATGAGGCCGAATTGACGAGCGGACTGGCTTACTCCCGCGAAGCCGGCGTCGAGCACGATGTCACCAACCCCAACGAGTTTGAGTTCGTCTTTGTCGAAGTCGAAATCAAATAAGGCCGGCGACGCCGTCATCGGCCGAATTCCGGTATTGACCGATGGGCGATGACGGGAACAAGCGATCCAATTTGTACCCGCGAATTTATGAACTCGTGAACGAAATTCCACCGGGATCGGTCGCGACGTACGGGCAGATTGCGCGAATCGTGGGATGCACCCCGCGTGTCGTCGGCTTTGCGATGGCCGCAGTACCCAATGGGGACGTCGTCCCCTGGCAACGCGTCGTCAATAGTGCCGGGAAAATCAGCGTCCGGCGAGAAGGCGGCGGCGAGGCTCAACAACGCCGTTTGCTCCAGGCCGAGGGGATCAAGTTCGATCGCCGGGGTCGTCTCGATCTTGAGCTTTATCGGTGGGTCGGCCCTGGATGGGATTGGCTGGAAACACACGGCTACGACCCTGGCGCGTAACCGGAAGATATATTTGACAGTCGGTGGCCGCTGTATTCCGTACCAAGGCAGTGCCGAACCCCGGTCCGGGCTTTCGGCCTGTATTGTTGACAGAACCGCATGTCGATGTTGATTTTCTGCGCAGTCGTCAGGCCTTCCCTCATTCGTATGGACTATGCCGCTCCTATCCGTTGACGGTCACAGATTGGAATACGCTCGCTTCGGTACCATGAGCCCGGGGCGACCGACACTTGTGTTTCTGCACCACGGCCTCGGATGTGTCGCCTTGTGGCGTGATTTTCCGCAACGCTTGTCGCAGGCGACCGAATGTCCTGCCTTTGTCTACAGCCGACTCGGATACGGAACCTCGGATCCCGCTCCGAAACCTTGGCGGCGTCAAATCAACTACATACAGGACGATGCGCTCAGCACGTTCCCGAAGGTTCTGGACGCGGCATCGATCGACGACATGGTACTGATCGGACATTCGGACGGCGCGTCAATGGCTTTGGTCTATGCGGCATCGGGGGCGACGGGGGTGCGGGGGGTCATCGTTGAGGCAGCCCACATGAATGCGGAGCCGGCAACGTTGAACGCCATTGCCGAGGCACGCGACGCCTTCGAAAAGCAGGACCTGCGCGAGAAGCTCCAGCGCCATCACGGTGAGAATGTCGACGGCGCCTTCTATGGCTGGAACGAATCCTGGCTGCAGGCGGGATACGAAAACTGGAACATCGAAGAACATGTGCCCAAAGTGAGGTGTCCCATCCTGGCCATCCGCGGCCGCCACGACGTCTACGGGACGGGAGCCCAGTTGGAGCGCCTTTGCGCCCTAGCGCGTTGCCCGCTTACGGCACTCAGTCCCGATTGCGGTCACGACCCGCATATTGAGTTGGCGGACGAGATGCTGTCCGTCATGGCCGCTTTCATAGTTGATCTGACCTAACGTCGCGGTCCCGTTCTCGACATCGGAAAGAGCGAATGGTGGTTTCATGACAAAAGATTCGCGTTACGACATTCTTTTCGAGCCGGTAAGAATCGGTCCGGTCACAACGCGCAACCGCTTCTATCAAGTGCCCCACTGCAATGGCATGGGCCATCGCGACCCGTCCGGTATGGCGGCAATGCGGGGCGTCAAAGCGGAGGGCGGCTGGGGAGTCGTGTGCACGGAAGAAACGGAAATTCACCACAGTGCCGACCTGACACCCTATATCGAACTGCGCATTTGGGACGACCGCGATATTCCGATGCTGTCGAGAATGGTCGATGCGGTTCACGCCCATGGCGCGTTGGCGGGTATCGAATTGGTCCACAATGGGATGCACGTCCCCAATTCATTCACAAGAGAAGTCCCTCTGGGGCCCGCCCATCGGCCGATCGAAACGTCGAACCACGAACCGGTGCAGGCCCGCGCCATGGACCGGCAAGATATCGCCAACTTTCGCCGCTGGCACCGCAACGCGGCCTTGCGCGCGCGAAAGGCGGGGTTCGATATCGTTTACGCCTATGCCGGGCACAACATGACCACGACCCAGCATTTTCTTTCACGGCGCCACAATGACCGCACCGACGAATATGGCGGGAACCTGGAAAACCGCGCCCGCCTGTTCCGCGAAATCATCGAGGACACGAAGGACACCATCGGCGATACCTGCGCCGTCGCGGTCCGCATGTCGGTGGACGAAATGCTCGGTTCCGAGGGCATAACCAAAGAAGAATCGCTTGAAGTGATCGCGATGCTGGCCGAATTGCCCGATCTTTGGGATATCGTCATGAGCGGCTGGTCAAACGACTCTCAAACATCACGATTTTCGCCGGAAGGCTTCCAGGAGCCCTTCGTTGCGGGCATCAAGTCACTGACCACAAAACCGGTTGTCGGTGTCGGTAGATTCACCTCTCCCGACGCCATGGTTTCTCAGATCAGGCGCGGTATCCTCGATTTGATCGGCGCCGCGCGCCCATCGATCGCGGATCCTTTTTTACCGCGCAAGATCGAAGAAGGCCGGATCGACGAGATCCGCGAATGCATTGGTTGCAACATATGCGTGTCCGGCGACAACACGATGTCGCCGATCCGCTGCACACAAAACCCGACGATGGGTGAAGAGTGGCGGCGCGGCTGGCATCCCGAACGCATCCGTGCCAAGGAATCGGACACCAAAGTCTTGGTGA
The DNA here is from genome assembly GCA_024244705.1 of Alphaproteobacteria bacterium. Taxonomy (NCBI): domain Bacteria; kingdom Pseudomonadati; phylum Pseudomonadota; class Alphaproteobacteria; species Alphaproteobacteria bacterium. The sequence continues at coordinate 85,899 of JAAEOK010000045.1, read as the reverse complement.
TCGGTACCGGGCCGTCCGGACTCGAATGCGCTCGCGCCCTCGGCCTTCGTGGCTACGAGGTGGCCCTCGCGGAGGCATCTACCGAGCCCGGCGGTCGTGTCGCGAAGGAGTGCGGGCTTCCCGGCCTGGCGGCGTGGGGGCGGGTGCGCGATTACCGTGTCCAGGCACTCCATCGCCTGCCGAATGTGGAGGTCTTTTACGATAGTGCCCTCGACGCCGGTCACGTGCTTGAATTCGGCTTTGACCATGTCGTCGTGGCGACCGGCGCTACATGGCGCGCGGACGGCATCGCCCGGTTCCATATGCAACCGATTGAGATCGCGGACGATGCCATCGTCCTTGCACCCGACGATCTCTTCTCCGGTCAACGCCCCGAGGGACATGTCGTTGTCTATGACGATGACCACTACTACATGGGTGGGGTGCTGGCGGAGTTGCTGGTTTCGGAAGGAAACACCGTAACTCTGATCACGCCGGCGGCGGATGTTTCAAATTGGACCCACAACACGCTGGAACAAGCGCGGATTCAGACACGCCTGCTGGAGCTTGGCGTTGAAATCGTCGCCCTGCGTGCCGTAACCGCGGTCCGCCGCGACCGAGTCGAGAGCGCCTGCGTCTACACCGGGCGAAAAAGAGAATCCACGTCTGACTGCTGTGTTCTGGTAACCGCACGCCTGCCCGAAAATCAACTCTATCTCGATCTTCAGTCGCGTCGCGAGGAATGGGCCGACGCGGGGATACGTTCGGTGCAGACGATCGGCGACGCCGCCGCGCCGGCGACAATCGCCCATGCCGTCTATGCCGGACACCGCTACGCGCAGGAGTTGGATGGGCCCGAGCTGGGCGACGCCCCGCCCTTCAAGCGTGAGCTGCCAAGGCCTGTCGAGCTTGCTTGACCCCGTCCAAAGCCGATCCACCCGCGACGGAAGCGAACAGCGTATGAGACGACGCGATCGGCTCGCGAAAAACTTGCAGACCCGAAAACGGTCGACCGACCGCGTATTCAACGGTCACAAAGGGACCAACTTGGCGTAGGTTTATCATGAACGTTGCACATGTCGGCCAAATCACCCCAGCCCATTCGGCGGATCGTCAATGAGCCAAGAGCAATCTACTACGGCAAACAAACGTCGAAGGCGCCGTCCGCGGCGCGGACCCAAGACTCGTGCGGCGTCTTCGGTCGCCGCACCGCCGTATATCACGCGGAAAATTCCCTTTTTCGAGCTGCTCAGCGAAGACGGCCTCGCCGCGATCGAAGACAATGCGGATATCTTGTTGCAAGAGATCGGAATCGAGTTCCGCAACGATCCTGAGACCTTACGCCTTTGGCGCGAGGCGGGCGCCGACGTGAAGGAGGAGCGCGTCCGCTTCGATCGCGGCATGGTTCGCGACATCGTCCAGCGCACCACGCCCTCGACTTTTACCCAGCATGCGCGCAATCCCGCGCGCTCGGTTTCCTACGGTGCCGATACCGTCGTCTTCTCCCCTGCCTACGGCTCACCGTTCGTGCGTGATCTCGACAAGGGGCGACGCTACGGCACGCTCGAGGATTTCGAGAATTTTATCAAGCTCGCCTACATGTCGCGGTGGCTGCACCATTCCGGCGGCACGATTTGCGAACCGGTTGACGTCCCCGTCAACAAGCGGCACCTCGATATGGTCTATGCCCACATGCGGTTGTCGGACAAACCGTTCATGGGCTCCGTGACCCAGCCTGAGAGAGCGGAGGATTCGATCGATATGTGCCGGGTCCTGTTCGGCGCCGATTTCGTCGACAAGAATTGCGTGATCCTTAGCAACATCAATGTCAACTCGCCCCTCGTCTACGACATCGCCATGAGCGGCTCCCTGCGTGCTTATGCCGCCGCCAACCAGGCCACTGTCGTCGTGCCCTTCATCCTCGGCGGTGCAATGGGGCCGGTCACCACCGCCGGGGCGCTGGCACAGGCGCATGCCGAGGCCATGGTCGGGGTTGCGCTGACCCAATTGGTCCGGCCCGGGGCGCCGGCCATCTATGGAAATTTCCTAAGCTCCATGTCGCTGCGTTCCGGCGCCCCGACCTTTGGCATGCCGGAGCCGGCGCTGGCGTACCTTGCCGTCGGCCAATTGGCGCGGCGCCTGGGTGTCCCGTTGCGTTGCGGGGGCGCGTTGACCAGCGCCAAGACGGCCGACGCCCAAGCCGCCCAGGAAAGTGCCGATTCGCTGATGCCTGCCCTTCTCTCCGGCGCCAGTTTCATCCTTCACGCCGCCGGTTGGCTGGAGGGCGCCCTGGTAATGAGCTATGAAAAATTCATGCTCGACGCCGATCATCTCGGCATGATGCATGTTTTCCTCCAGGGACTCAGCTTGGACGACAATGCCTTCGCCCTCGACGCCTTCCGCGAGGTCGGCCCCGGCAAGCATTTCCTCGGTTGTGCCCACACGATGGCGAATTATACCGACGCCTTCTATGATTCCGATTTGGCCGACAACAACTCGTGGGAGCAGTGGCGGGATGCCGGCGAGAAAGATGCCGAAACCCGCGCCAACGCGCGATGGAAGGAAATGCTCGCCGCCTACGAGCCGCCATCGATCGACCCAGGAGTCGACGAGGCGCTTGTGTCTTTCATCACCAAGAAAAAAGAAGCCATGCCCGACGCGTGGTATTGACTACACGGGCCGCATAGACGTCCGTTGCCAGACGCAAACCGATTGACGGATCGATAGGATGCCAGCGAACGACCCACTCCTGCAGCCATTCCAACTTAAGCATTTGACCCTGAAGAACCGGGTCATGAGCACCAGCCACGAACCGGCCTATTCCGAAGATGGCATGCCTGCGGAACGCTATCGTCTCTACCACGAGGAAAAGGCGAAGGGCGGCATCGCGCTGACCATGATCGGCGGGTCTTCGATCGTGACGCCGGACAGCCCAGCGGCCTTCGGCAATTTGCACATCTACAAGGACGAGATCGTGCCCTGGTTTGGTGCGCTTTCCGAGGCGGTCCACGCCCATGGCTGTGCCGTCATGTGCCAAATCACCCATCTCGGCCGGCGTACCAGTTGGAATACCGACGATTGGCTGCCGGTGATCTCCGCCTCGCCAATCCGCGAGCCCGCGCACCGCGCCTTTCCGAAGGAAGCCGAGGAATTCGATATCCGCCGGATCGTGAGCGCCTATGGCGAAGCGGCAAGGCGCTGCAGGGACGGTGGACTCGACGGTGTCGAGATCGAGGCCTATGGCCATTTCGCCGACAGTTTCTGGTCGCCGGCGACCAACCGGCGTCAAGACGGCTATGGCGGCAGCCTCGACAACCGGATGCGCGTCATCGTCGGAATCCTCGAGACCATAAGGGAAAAGGTCGGACCGGATTTCATCGTCGGTATTCGCATGGTGCTCGACGAGAATTGGGACCAGGGATTGTCCCGCGATGAGGGAACTGAAATCGCGCGCCGGTTGGTCGGAGCCGACCTCGTCGACTTTATCAGCGTTATCCGCGGCCATATCGAAACCGATGAGGCGCTGTCCCACGTCATACCGGGTATGGGCACCCCGGCGGCGCCGCACTTGGAATTCGCCGGCGAGATCAAGGCCGAACTCGGCGTCCCGGTTTTTCACGCCGCGCGAATCAACGACATCGCGACGGCGCGCCATGCGATCGCGTCGGGTTACCTCGACATGGTCGGCATGACGCGGGCGCATATGGCCGACCCGCACATCGTCGCCAAGATCGAGCGTGGCGAGGAGGATCGAATTCGCCCCTGCGTCGGCGCCGGCTATTGCATCGACCGCATCTACGAGAGTGGCGAGGCTCTGTGCATTCACAATCCGGCGACCGGCCGCGAACGCGACATCCCGCAGGTCGTCTCACGCAGCGCCAATCCGAGCTTGAAAGTCGTCGTCGTTGGCGCCGGCCCGGCCGGGCTCGAGGCGGCGCGCGTGTCCGCCGAAAGGGGTCACAAGGTCGTGCTTTTCGAGGCCCAGGACGAGGCCGGGGGGCAGGTTCGTTTGGCGGCGGGCTTAAGGCGTCGACGCGAGATCATGGGGATTATCGACTGGCGCCTTCATGAACTCGAGCATCATGATGTCGCGATGCGCTTCAACGCGCTCGCGGAGGCCGATGACGTACAGGCCGAAGACCCTGATATCGTCATTATTGCCACCGGCGGTCTGCCGAATTCGTCGTTTCTCGCCCGTGGTGAGGACCTCGTCACGACGACATGGGATATTCTCAATCGCGACGTCAGGCCAGCGGACGACGTGTTGCTGTTCGACGATAACGGCGCTCATCCGGGGATGAGCTGCGCAGAACTGATCGCGGAATCCGGGGCCGCGCTAGAGATCGTCTCGCCGGAACGCGTCATCGCACCGGACGTTGGCGGCATAAACTATCCAGCGTATTTTCGCGCCTTCGCGAAGCACCAAGTCAGAATCACGCTCAACGAACGGCTGATCGGTGTACGCCGAGAGGGCAACAAATTCGTCGCGGAGCTCTTCAACGAATACGCCAAGACGATGTCCAAGCGCCACGTCGATCAAATTGTCGTCGAACACGGTTCGCTGCCGGTCGACGAGCTCTACTTCGACCTTGTCGGGGGCTCCGTGAACGGGGGTGAAATCGACATCGATGCCCTAATCGCCTGCAAGCCTCAGCAACTTACGGCCAACCCAACCGGCAAATTTAGGCTGTATCGCATCGGTGACGCCGTGGCGAGCCGTAATATCCACGCCGCGATATACGACGCCATACGTCTCTGCCATGTTTTCTGAGCAGGGGCAGATTCAGTTCGTTTTGGGTCGAAACCTGCGGAAGAAATCGAGAAGGATTGCTGCCGAGATGTCCGCGTCCTCCGCCGTCATCGTCTCATCGGAATGGTGACTAATTCCGCCGTTCCCACAGCGAACAAACAGCATGGATATGTCGGCGATATCGGCAATTGCCATCGCATCGTGACCAGCGCCACTCATGAGGTCCCGCGGCACGATACCGGCGCGAGCCACGGACTCGCGCAACATGTTCATAAGCCAAGCCGCACAATTGGCGCTGCGCTCCTCGTGGGATGTCTCGACTTCGACGGTGACGCCGCGCCGGTCGGCGATCGCGTCGATCGACTTCATGACATCGCCAACCGCCGCCTCCCGCTCTCGATCTTCGCCGGCACGAATGTCGATAGTAAACTCGGCCGCACCCGGAATTACGTTTGTGGCACCGTCGGGGACGAAGAGCTGCCCAGCGGTGCCAACGAGGCCATCGATACCCTGGCATCTTTTCTCTATCTCCAACACCATCTCCGACGCCGCCGTCGCCGCGTCACGGCGCAGCATCATCGGAACCGTGCCGGCATGGCCGGCCTGGCCACGGACGCGAACGACGAAGCGATTGGCCCCGGCGATCGAAGTCACGATACCAACCGGCAACCCTTCCTGCTCCAATACCGGGCCCTGTTCGATGTGGACCTCGACATAGGCGAGTACGTCTTCCGGGCGGTGCGCGGCATCAGCGATCCGGGCTGGGTCGAGGCCGAAGGCGGTCAAAGCCTCGGCCATCGTCATCCCATCGCTGTCCTTCTTGTTGAGGGTCTCGGGGGCGAGTGTTCCGGCAATGGCACGGCTGCCAAGTAACGTCGATTGAAAGCGGACCCCTTCCTCGTCGGCGAAGCCGATGACCTCGATCGCATGGGGCAGGCGCTCGCCGGCCTCGTGCATAATCTTCACGCACGATATCGGCAGCACGACGCCGAGCATGCCATCATAGCTTCCCGCATTGCGAACCGCGTCGTAATGGGAACCGGTCACGACGGCAGGGAGGCCCGGTGTCATCCCCTCATATCGCCCGACGACATTGCCGACGGCGTCGAAGTCGGCGGACATCCCCGCCTCCTTCATCCATCCAATCAGGAGCTCGCCGGCAGCCTTTTCCTCCACGCTCAGATAAACCCGCGTCAACCCTTCCGCCGATTCCGAGTGGCCGGCCAGTTGATGCAACCGGTCCATGATCTCCGCGCCCAATCGACCGTCGGTCGCAATTGTTCCAGATTCGGTTTCGGTCACGGTGCGCTCCGTATAAGGGACAAGGGGCAAGGATGACCCTGATCAAATATTGGATACATGATTATAGTAATTTTGTATACAAATTCCAATGCGTCGTCGGTGTTTGGAATCAAGCACACCACCGCGGATCCCGGTAGGTGGCTCCCGCGCACCATCCGCCGTCGAACCCTTTCTCGAACGGTCTCTTAGTGCCCTGGCCGCCTAAAACTCTTCCGCGCGCGTTCAACTTTGGCTCTGATCACGCAGTCCTCAACATGATCGTTGATCAACCCCATTGCTTCCATGAAGGCAAAAACCGTAGTCGGTCCGACAAATTTCCAGCCTTGCTTCTTGAGATCCTTCGACAGGACAAGCGATTCCGCTGAGGTCGACACAGTCTGCGGTTTTGCCAGCAACTCGATGTCAGGTTCGTAACGCCATATGAACGCTGCGAGCGAGCCTTCCTGTTTGACAAGTTCGTGGGCTCGTCGTGCATTGTTGATGACCGCCTCGATCTTGCCACGATGGCGGACGATGCCTTTGTCCTTGAGCAGACGATCGACGTCGCGCTGAGTAAAGCGCGCTACCCTATCGAAATCGAATTCATGAAACGCTGCGCGAAAGTTCTCGCGCTTGGCGAGGATGGTGCGCCAGCTCAATCCGGATTGAAAACTCTCCAGGCTCAATTTCTCAAATAAGCGATGATCATCACTGACTGGGAAACCCCATTCGGTATCGTGATAGTCGAGAAAATCCGGCGCGGCACCGCACCAGCGGCAACGCAATTTCCCATCTGGGCCTGATATCGTCGCGCTCATATGCCGACATTCCCACGTTTATTGCCCCTCGGTTATCCGATTTCATTCCAGAAACCTTTAGGGATGAAAATTGCTCAATCGAGCAAAAAATTCAGCCGTGCATCGGCTTTTGACGGGGCGATTTCCAAGATTTCAGCTTTCACCACCTTTTCAGCCACAAACGGATCACGATCCACTCTGCTTTGCAGATCCGACAGTGATGAATTGTGTGCCACAATCCCACCGCCCAAATTGGGCTGCAGACTACCGACCAACAAGAACACGCCGTCATCGAAACCGCGCTTGATCCATTCTTTGTGGCCTTCCAGGAACTGGCCGACTTTACCTTTGTTGTCCGAAAACTTGAGCAGTACGAAATACATCGGATTTGTTCTCCTGTAGTGGAAAATCTTGGCAGTTATGCCGGATGGAAATCGCCAACCACCGAATCGGCGAGGCGGTTGCGCCGCGGCTCTCACCTCAGCGGAAAGTGCTCAGTCTTGCGGGACCGCCACCAGGGCAAGAAAATCGCCCATTTTGACATGGCCTGGAAAATGCCGTCCGGCGAGAAGACCATCGATGCCGGCTCGATACTCGACCGGTTCAACGCCCGTTCGCGTCACATCAAAAACACGCCCGATGACATCGCCCTTGCTAACCATCGCGCCGAGGTCGACGCACATCTCCAACAGGCCGCTGCTGTGGCTGATTACGTAGCAGCTGTCATCCGGCATATCGAGATTGACCGTTTCGCTGCGCTCCGGTTCCCCTGACAAGATCCCCACGTGCTTGAGAACGTTCCGAATGCCGCGTTTGGCGATCTCGACAGTATGTGCGCTTGCCGTACCGCCACCGCCGAGTTCGGTCGAAAGAAACACCTTGCCCATTTCCTCGGCTGCGGTGTCGTACATGCCGATCACATCGAGTTCGATCAGCTTCAGACTATAGGGTGCATTGAATGCATCCATCGCCGCCTGGCACCGCGCCTGCTGCCCGGCGTCATCCAACGCGTGAATCGCCGCGTAGGGTATGAATTCCAGGGTGCGCCCACCGGAGTGAATATCGAGGACGATATTGGCGCCGGGCAATAGGAACCGCTGAAAATAGTCGGCGATCCGCTCGGTCACGGTCCCGTCCGGCCGTCCCGGGAAGGACCGATTCAGATTTCCGTTGTCGATCGGTGACGTTCTTCGTCCGGCGCAGAATGCCGGGTGATTCATGCCCGGCACGATGATCACGCGACCGGTGATTTCGTCGGCGCGAAGTCCATTTGCAAGATCGAAGAGCGCGATCGGGCCCTCGAATTCGTCGCCATGATTGGCTCCCGTCAAGAGTGCCGTTGGCCCCTCCCCGTTTCGCACGACGGTGATCGGAATCATGATCGCGCCCCAGGCGGAATCATCCCGCGAATAGGGCAATCTCAGGAACCCGTGTTGAACACCGTCACGGTCAAAATCGACTGTCGGCTTGATCGGCGACGGTTTCATATCGATCAATCCTTCACGAAGAGATGGCGCGGAACGTCGGCCAGGAGCTCGTTTCCCGCCGCCGTGATTGCGATACTCTCGGTGATTTCGAGGCCCCAATCGTCGAACCACAAGGCGGGAATAAAATGAAAGGTCATGCCCTCCTCGATCACTGTCTTGTCTCCAGGTCGCAGACTCATCGTACGCTCGCCCCAGTCCGGCGGATAGCTAAGGCCAATCGAGTAACCGCAACGACTTTCTTTTTCGATGCCGTGGCTGGCGATGACCCGGCGCCACGCGGCCTCGACCTCTTCACACGTGTTGCCCGGCCGTGCCGCTTCGAGCGCCGCTTCGATACCCTCGAGTTGTGCCCGTTCCGCGTCCCGGACCTTTTGCGGCGGCGTGCCGAGATAGATCGTCCGGGACAACGGACAATGATAGCGTCTGTAACAGCCACTGATCTCAAAGAAAGTCCCCGCACCCGATTCCATCGGCCGATCGTCCCAGGTCAAGTGCGGCGCCGAAGCATCACGGCCCGTCGGCAACATGGGAACGATGGCGGGATAATCTCCGCCGGCGCCCTGAACACCACGAATGCCGGCGCGATAGATTTCTGCGACCAATTCGTTCTTACGCATTCCCGGCTCGACGAGTTCGAGAATGCGTTGATGCATGGCGCTGACGATGCGACCGGCGGTGCGCATATAGTCTAATTCCCGGGGCGACTTGATCGCCCGCTGCCAATTGACCAGCGCCGTCGCGTCTCTCAGCACGGCATCCGGAAGGCCCCGTTGCAAAGCGACAAAGGCGGCGGCGCTGAAGTAATAGTTCTCCATCTCGACGCCAATTGTCGCCTTGCTCCAGCCCCGGTCGCCAATAATCGTGCTAAGCAGGTCCATGGGGTGACGCTCGGTCGATTGAACGTAGTTGTCCGGATACCCGATGATATTGCTGTGGGCCATGAAGACCGTACGCTTGGCGCCGTTTGCGTCCTGGCCCCGGCCATACCAAACCGGCTCGTCCTCGAGCGCGAGCAGGACGCACTGGTGAACATAGAACGACCACCCGTCATAGCCGGTAAGCCATGCCATGTTGGAGGGATCGGTCACGATCAATAGGTCGATATCGCGCGCCGCCATCGCCGACCGTGTTTTGGCGATTCGCTCGTCATATTCGCTGCGTTCGAAATTGAGTGTCATGTCGGCCATATCGATCCCCGCTCAAGAACTAAATAGCGTGCCGAGCTCAGCCGCGGAGGCACGGGCAAGGGCAAATGTCGCGATCGCGGTATCCTGAACACCGGTCCCGGTCAAATCGCAAATCGTGATTTCCGCGTCCGAGGATCGCCCCCCAACCTGTCCCGCGATGACCTGTCCGAGCTCTGGAAAAGCTTCATCCGCGGCCACGACACCAGCCTCGATCGCATGATGGACCTCGCCAACAACACGGCTTTGACCAAGGCGATCGCAGACGAATAGATCGGCCCGCGAGACGGCGGCCGGATCGAGTTCGTTCTTATGTTCCGCATCCGAGCCCATCGTGGTGATATGTTGGCCAGGCAACAGCCAATCGGCCTCGATCAACGGCACGGTCGATGGAGTCGTCGTGACCACGATGTCATGGCCTTCAATCACCTCTCGTGGCGTAGCGCGGGGCGTCACGGCAATATCCAGCGACGACTCTAATTCAGCGGCGAAATTTGATGCTTTCTCGAAATCGCGTGCCCAGACGCTAACGGCTTCGATTTCGCGCACAAGGGTAAGCGCCCGCAGTTGAAGGCCCGCCTGCACTCCGGCCCCGACGATGCCGACGCTTCGGCAATCGGATCGGGCGAGCCATTTGGCGGCGACCGCACCCGCCGCCGCGGTCCTGATATCGGTCAAATAGCCATTGTCCAAGAGCACCGCCTCGACCAAGCCCGTTTTGGCGCTGAGCGCGACCATGAGGCCGTTTACACTTGGCAGCCCGAGCTTTGGATTATCGAAGAACCCGGGACTGATCTTGACGGCAAAGCTATCCAGACCTGGTACATAGGCCGTCTTGACATCGATCTCACCATTGTGATCCGCAATATTCATACTGAGTATCGGCGGCATTGCGATGTCCTCGGTGGCCAGCGCGCGAAAGCAGTCCTCGACGCATTGCACCGTTTCGAGGTCGAGTACGACACATTGGCGAAGTTCGGATTCGGTCAGAATATTGATGTCCGGCATTGCTCCAATTCCTAGCTCGACGGCGTATCGGCGACCGGGGTCCGCGGCCCGGCGGCGATGATTTCGGCGTGCCCGGCCATATCGATGTTGCAACCGCTAACGACGACGGCAGTCGGCCCGTGGATCTCGACCCGCCCCGCCAGCAACGCGCCCAAGCCGACCGCCCCACCGCCCTCGATGACCTGTTGCTCGCTCCAATAGGCATGGCGTATGCCGGCCGCGATATCATGCTCGGAAATCAAAACGATGTCGTCGACCAGATCGCGGACCATCTTGAATGTGTAACGATTGTCGGCGCCGACACCGCCACCGAGAGAATCGGCAAGCGTCGGCAGCTCTTCGACTTCGACCGGCTTGCCGGCGCGCTGGCTTTCATACATCGCGGCGCCCTTTTCCATCGTGACTCCGATCACCCTGACGTCCGGATTGGCCGCTTTCGTTGCTAGGGCGATGCCGCTGATCAGTCCGCCACCCGATAGCGGGACGATGATAGTTGCGACCTCGGCCAGGTCCTCGACGATTTCAAGGCCCAGCGTTCCCTGACCGGCGATGACGTCGCGATGATCGAACGGCGGTACCATGGTCATGCCCTGCTCGCTGATCAGCCGATCGACCTCGCGCTGCGCGTCGTCCTGAGAATCACCGACGATCCGTACCTCGGCACCAAGCGCCTCGATTCCGTCAATCTTGTTACGCGGCACGAGGCTGGACATACAGATAATACAATGAAGATTCGCTTGCTTTGCTGCGTAGGCCAACCCGCGCCCATGGTTGCCGGTCGATACGCCGACGATTCCCCGGCGTCGTTGTTCCTCCGTCAACCGACTAACGGCATTCGTGGCGCCGCGCAGTTTGAAGCTGCCGGTGATCTGCTGATGCTCGAGCTTGAGGTAGACCGGAGCGCCGCACAACGCGCTGAGCGAAGCCGATAAAACCAACGGCGTGCGTCGCAAGCGACCGGCGAGAGCCGTCCGCGCAAGATAGATATCATCCAAGGTAACTTTGTCGTTCATTCGATACGTTCATCGTGGGATCAGGACCATATTGGGGCCACCGCTTGCGTAGGCGAATTTGGTCCGGTTGTCGAGACAGAGCGGCGCGCGTTCCTTAGACGGACGTGACAGGTCCACCGAGGAGCGACGCATCGCGGGGTCGACCTCGGTTTCGTGTCCGCCTATACAATGCTCATCCATTGGCGGGATTTCTGGACGAAAGGCATTCATCGTGACCGACGTCATCGAACTCATCATCGCACCCCGGGAACGCGATATCGGCGATCTCGTCGTCCGACGCGTACTTCCGTCCGCCAAGCGGCAGATGGTCGGGCCATTCATATTCTTCGACCACTATGGACCGGTCGACTTCGAGGCGGGCACGGGGATCGATGTACGGCCACACCCGCACATCGGACTCGCCACCGTAACCTACCTGTTCGAAGGCGCGATGACGCATCGTGACAGCTTGGGCGTGGTACAGGAAATACACCCCGGCGACGTAAACTGGATGACTGCGGGGCGCGGCATTGCCCATTCTGAGCGTACCGGCCCGGCAGAAAGGAGTTCGGGACAATGCATGCATGGAATCCAGTCATGGGTTGCGTTGCCCCGGCAAGCCGAAGATGCCGAACCGGAATTCCACCATCACCCGGCGGATTCTTTGCCGTCGATCGAGCGCGACGATGTTCGTATGCGCCTAATCGCCGGCACGGCCTTCGGCGAAACCTCACCGGTGGAAACCCCTATGGACACGTTTTACCTCGACGTGGACATGCCAGCGATAAGCGCACTGACAATCCCCGAAGAGCACGCCGAGCGAGCAATATATGTCGTTGACGGGGCCATATCGATCGGAGACCACAGAATGGCCAGCACCCAATTGGCGGTCCTATCTCCGGGCCTGGAAGTCACTGTCCATGCCGAGATTCCATCCAAATTGATGCTTCTCGGCGGTGCGCAGATCGATGGCAAGCGCTTGATATGGTGGAATTTTGTCGCCAGCTCCCAGCAACGCATCGACCGGGCCAAGGAAGATTGGGCCAATAACCGCTTTCCGAAAATTCACGGCGAGTCCGATTTCATCCCGCTGCCGAAAGGATAGTCGGAGTTTGCTTGCGGCGCGGCGACCGAAAATCGCTTGCCCAAGCGGCCGCCGGTGCTCTATTGCGGCTGGTCTTACTGACGCTAAACGGGACGATCTTGATTTGCCCCCGCGTTCCATTCGGCAACAAATGACCATTGAGGGAGGACAATGGCCGCTACCGCGCCCCGGTGAGATTTGGCGCGACTTTGGCACGACTTACGCTGCCAGCGCTTTCGTTGCGTTCGTGTTCGCGGCCTCGGGACCGGTGGCCGTTGTCCTGTCGGTCGGAGCGCAAGGGGGACTATCGGAATCGGATATGGCGTCGTGGCTGTTTGGCTGCTTTTTCATCAACAGTCTGGTCACCATCCCATTCTGTCTGATCTATCGCCAGCCGTTGGTCTTTTTCTGGACCATTCCAGGAACGGTCTTGGTCGGCCCGGCATTGGAGACCCTGACATTCCCTGAGGTCATCGGCGCCTTCTATGCCACGGGTGTATTAATGCTGCTGCTCGGCCTGACCGGCTGGGTGAAAAAACCGATGTCTGCTATTCCAATGCCCATCGTCATGGCGATGGTCGCCGGCGTATTTCTCAAGTTCGGCATCGATCTCATATTCGCGATGCGGGACGATTTCTGGATAGCAGCGCCGATGGCCGCAGCTTTCGTCGCCTTGACAGGATTGCCGCGCCTCGGCCGATATTTACCGCCGCTAATTGGAGCCCTTGTCGTCGGCATCATTGCGATGATCGCTCTGGACGCCTTCGCGCCGTTCGGCGCAGCACCCCTTGCTTTGGCCCCGCCAACGATCCAGATGCCCGATTTCTCGTGGCAGGCCATGGTCGAGCTTGTCGTGCCATTGGCCATCACCGTGCTGGTCGTTCAAAACGGTCAAGGTTTCGCGGTTTTGACCGCCGCCGGCCACAAGCCTCCGATCAACGCCATCGCCAGCGCCTGCGGTTTCGGATCGATGGCGGTCGCCGTGGTCGGCACGGCGCCGACCTGCCTCACCGGCCCGGTCAATGCCATTCTAGCCGGCAGCGGCGAAAAGAGCCGCCAATACACCGCAGGCCTCTTTGTCGCGTTCATCGCATTGGTATTCGGCATTCTTGCGCCAATTTTTACGCGATTCATGCTCGCAACGCCGCCATCATTCATCGCCGCCCTCGCCGGTCTGGCGATGTTGCGTGTCCTTCAGACGTCCTTCAATGTCTCCTTTCGGGGACGCTTTACGCTCGGTGCGCTGATGACTTTTCTGGTGACGGTTGCCGATATCTCGATCTTCAATATCGGCGCCCCATTCTGGGGTCTTGTGTTCGGATTCGCAACTTCGTGGATCCTCGAGCGCGATGACTTTCGCCACTTGATGGCCGGGAATGAGTAAGTGGCGAAACCGTGGCGGAATCATCTAGCGCGCGTAGAAACCCGTCGCTAAGGTAGTCCGCCGCACGGCAATGCCGATAATGAATCGGCTCGCGGGCCATCAAGCACAAAGAGCAAGGCCGGGTTCATCATGTTGTCCATCCTGTTCCTTGGTTTCCTCATCGGCATGCAGCATGCGCTGGAGGCGGACCACGTGGCCGCGGTGAGTAGTCTCGTGGCCAGGGAATCTTCCGTTGGCAGGGCCGTTCGTCATGGAACCGTCTGGGGCATCGGCCATACCGTGACACTGATGGGTTTCGCCGGAGCGGCGGTCCTGCTCAATGCCGCCATAGGACACGATATGGCGCTTTGGCTCGAACGCGGTGTCGGGGTCATGCTCGTCGCCCTTGGCGGGCACCTGCTCTACCGCCTTTGGCGTGACCGCATTCACTTCCACACCCATCGTCATGCCGACGGCAAGGTGCATTTTCACGCCCATTCACATGCCGGCGAATCAGGTTCGCACCGACTGCTCGGCCACGACCACACCCATGCACGCGGTATCCCGTTCAGAACGCTGTTGGTCGGTATGATGCATGGCATGGCGGGGTCGGCGGCACTGCTCGTCTTGTCAACCGCCGCGGTCGACGAGCCGGCCCTCGGCATGACCTATATCGTTTTCTTCGCGCTTGGTTCGGTTCTTGGCATGGCATTGCTCTCTGCATTGATCGCGCTACCACTTGCCCTTGCGTCTCGGTTCCTCACCTTGGGCAGCAAGGTAATCCAGGGAGCCGTCGGAGCCGGAACCGTCGCGTTTGGCGTCGTCATCTTGACGTGATGATCGGTATGAAGCCAGGTAAGCGCTCGTTTGGGCGTTAGGGGGAATAGAACATGGCGCGCGCGCTGTCCGACACAGCACTGACCCAGTTTCGAAACGACGGCTACTTCTTCCCGGTGCCAGTGCTTTCACAAACGTTGGTCGCCGACCTTCGCAACCAGCTCGAAACATTCGAGGCCGCTCAAGGTGGCGCGCTGAGACCCGAACAGCGCAACAAATCCCACCTGTTATTCAAATGGTTGGACGATCTGATCCGGGACCCGTGTGTTGTCGACCCAATCGAAGATATCCTCGGTCCCAACATCCTCTGCTGGAACACATTGCTGTGGATCAAAGAGGCCCATGCGCCGAGTTTTGTCTCCTGGCACCAGGACATTACCTATTGGGGGCTGGCCGGCGGCGAAGTCGTTTCGGCTTGGCTTGCTCTTTCTCCGGCAACGCTTGAAAGCGGTTGCATGCGCGTGCTCCCAGGCTCCCACATTGGGGACATCATGCAGCACGAGGATCGCTACGCCGATTCGAATATGCTGACCCGGGGCCAAGAGATTGTCGAGAAAATCGAAGACTCGGCGACGGTCGCCATGCCGCTTAGTCCGGGAGAGATGTCGCTCCACAATGTTCGGCTCGCGCACGCTTCGGGCCCCAACGTGTCGGATGACCGACGCATAGGTGTGTCGATGCATTTCATTCCGACTTCGGCCTATCAGAGCGTTGTCGGCTGGGATAGCGCCGCTCTGGTACGGGGCACGGACAGTCACCGCAACTTCCATCACACACCGCAGCCGGTACGTGATCTTGATCCCGATGCCGTCGAATTCCATCGCAAGGCGGCCGGCGTCGTGCGGGATATTCTTTACCATGGCGCCGAACACAAGACGGGGCGCCTATAGCCGCGATTTCAAGCCCGGCTGCCGGTCCGGTTAATCGAGGCCAATATGGAGTAGTCGACTTGGATTCGGGTGTTGTCTCCCAATACCAGCTCGATGTACAGGATGTCCTGATGCTGAGTATCCTTGTGCTCTATCTCGGCATGTTCCTGAACCGAAAGATCCGATTCCTCAGCGACTACTACATTCCGCCCGCCGTGACCGGTGGGCTCATCTGCAGTGCCGTTGTCGCCCTGATCTACAGCTTCGCCGACCTCGAAATACGATTCGATCTGCAGCTTCGCGATATTCTCTTGCTCGTCTTCTTCAGCACTATCGGGATATCGGCGAAATTCAGAACACTCGTCGCTGGCGGCAAGGCGCTCGCCTTACTCACCGTCATCGCCGGGGTCTTCCTGGTCGTCCAGGATATCACGGGTATCGGCCTTGCGATGCTTCTCGGCGTCGATCCGGGCTTCGGCTTGATGGGTGGAAGCGTTTCACTTGCCGGTGGTCACGGCACCGCAATCGCTTGGAGTGATGAAGCCGCGGCGGCGGGACTAGAAGGCGCTAACGAAATTGGCATCGCGTTTGCCACATTCGGATTGATTGCCGGCGGTCTTCTCGGCGGTCCGATTGCGAAGCGATTGATTACAAAGCACAAGCTGCGTGGACCGGAGGGCCGGGAGACCACGATAATCGACGCGGCGCCCAGGCCCGAAGGCGATACGACCACGCTGTTCGATAGCCTGACCGCCATTTTGGTTCTAACGATCTGCGTCGCGCTTGGCGGCTTCGTGAACGAGGCCTTGTTTGAACACGGAGTAGTGCTGCCTGGGTTTCTGACTTCCATGTTTGTCGGCATCGTCATCACGAACCTTTCCGACGTCTTCCGCTTTCGGATCCACCGCGTGATCATCGATCGGATCGGCGACGTCAGCCTTAACATCTTCCTCAGCATGAGCCTGATGAGCATGCAATTATGGATTCTGTCCAATGCCGCGGTGGCCATCGTCGTGGTGCTGATGATCCAGGTCCTGGTCATGACGCTCTTCGCGGTTCTTATCGTTTTTCGTGCCATGGGGCGGGACTACGATGCAAGCGTGATCACCGCTGGTTTCGTCGGCCTCGGTCTCGGTGCAACACCCGTGGCAATCGCGAACATGGACTCCATCACCCGCAACTTCGGGCCTTCGTCAAAGGCATTCTTGGTTGTGCCCTTGGTCGGCGCGTTTTTCATCGACATCTTGAATGCGGCGACGATCAAATTTTTCATCGAGATCATTTCCAAATGGCTGACGTGAACCGACGAGATGCATTGACAGGATTTCGGCGCGGGTATCGCGCGGAAACCTCAGGGAGCGCGATTTGAGCAGCCCCACCGAAACCGATTGGGCACCGCTTTCCGGTATTCGCATCTTGGATTTCACGCGGGTTCTGGCCGGCCCATTCTGTACGGCGCTGCTTGCCGACCTTGGCGCGGAGGTTATCAAGATCGAATCCCCACGGGGTGATGATTACCGATCGATTGGTCCGTTCAAGGATGGTGAGAGCGCGCTGTTCCAGATGATGAACCGCGGCAAGAAAAGCGTCGTCATCGACCTGAAAACCGCGCAGGGCGCGGCCTTGGCTCGGGAACTGGCGGCCCAGTCCGATGTCGTCGTCGAGAATTTCAAGCCGGGCGTGGCAGCACGGCTGGGGATTGGCTATGCACGCCTATCCGAAATCAAACCGGACCTCGTCTACGTGAGTGTGTCCGGATTCGGCCAGTCAGGACCCTTCTCCGAACGACCTGCCTATGACCTGATCGCGCAGGCGATGTCCGGCCTGATGTCGGTAACGGGGGACCCCGAGGGGCCGCCATTCATGGTCGGCGAGTCAATCGGCGATCTTTGCGCCGGGCTCTATGCCTCATGGGCGATCGCGATTGCCCTCCTCGGTCGTGAAAGATCGGGCCTCGGCACACATATCGATGTCGCCATGGTCGATGCGCTTTTTACATTCATGCCGATGGCCCTTAGCCAATGGCTATTTGCCGGACAGCTCCCGAAGCGGGTCGGGAATCGCCATCCCCTGTCGACCCCATTCGGGACATTTGGCGCGGCCGACGGGCATGTCGTGATTGCCGTATTGAGCAATGCCCAATTTACCCGGTTCACCGAGGTAATCGGACGAACGGAGATCGGCGAGGACGAGAGGTTTTCTTCCGATGAAGACCGTACGCGTCATGAGCCCATCTTGCGCGACATCATTGAGCAATGGAGCCGGAAGCACTCCGTGGCGAACATCGTCGAAATATTGACCGACGCCGATGTCCCAGCGGCACCGGTCTTGTCCGTCGACGAGGTCGCGACAGGCATGCAGGTGGTGGCGCGGCGGCTTCTGTCAACGCTATCCCACCCGCGGCTGGGCGAAATTCCGGCGATCAGGCAGCCGGTCCAATTCGGCGGCATCGCGCCGGGCCCATCGCGACCGGCCCCTGATTTGGGGCAGGATACTTACTCGATACTCTCGGATATGCTGGGCTATTCGAGGGAACGTATCGATGCCCTTGCCGAATCTGGCGCAATACCGATGGGAGAGAGGCCATGACGACGGGGCTCTCGGATACGGACCGGGCGATGTGCGACGCGGTCGCCGCCTATGCCACCGATAGGCTCGCCCCGGCAGCGCAGGAGATCGACGAAAGGGAAGAGTTTATTGCCCGACATTTGGCGGGGCTGTCGGAGCTCGGCATCATGGGCATGAATTTACCCGAGCAGTGGGGCGGGCCAGGGATGTCCGCGCCGGCCCTGTTGAGAGCGGTCGAGAGCATTGCCGGAGCATGCGCCGCGACTGCCTCCGCGGTCACCGCGCATTTTCTCGCTTCGGACTCAATACTGATCGGCGGCGACGATGACATCCGTCAGCGGTATCTGCCCGACGCAGCGACGGGCCGCAATCTTGGCGCATTCGCGCTAACCGAGCCGGGGGCCGGATCAAACCCGGCGGACATGCGGACGCGGGCGACAAGGTCGGAGAACGGATATCATATTGCCGGCACCAAGCACTTTATTTCGAACGGTGCGGTGGCGGATTTCATTGTGGTCTTTGCCGTCACCGATGCTGATGCCGGTCACCGCGGCATCAGCGCATTTATCGTCGATCGTGGGTCCCCCGGCCTGACATACGGCCCTGCCGAACCGACAATGGGCGTTCGCGGCGGACATATCTTCGAATTGTCGTTCGATTGCATCGTCCCGATCGAAAACCTGGTCGGAACGGAAGGTAGCGGATTTGGAACAGCCATGCGGGTGCTCGACAATGGACGCGTCGAAGTCGCCGGAATGTGTCTCGGTATCACCCAAGCCGCAATCGATGCCACGCTGTCCTGGGTCGAGGAACGCAAGGTCGGAGGCATGCAACTCGCCGAATATCAGGGCGTGCAGTGGATGCTGGCCGATATGGCAACCCAATGCGACGCTGCGCGACTCCTTGCCGAGAACGCGGCGAGCCTCCGCCAACAAGGTGCACGTTTCTCCAAGGAGGCATCGATGGCAAAACTGTTCGCCTCCGAAATGGCGGCAAAGGTGACCGACTTGGCTTTACAATTGCATGGCGGCTACGGGTTTAGCCGCGCATTGCCCTTGGAGCGCTATGTGCGCGATGTCCGAATCATGCGTATCTTCGAAGGCGCGTCCGAAGTCCAACGCAACATCATCGCCCGCCAAATCCTCGGCTAGCGGCCGCCTCGGTTTCTATTGAACCACTCCGTGCCCCGCACCTCGAATGGGGGGCCTGGACAATGCCGATACAGACGCCGCGACCGACTCATCGGATATCGACGGGCATTCCCGGTTATCCTAAGGTTTTCGGAAATTGACGGAACTTCACCCTGTCGTAGTCGATGGCGACGGGACGAGATCTTTGGGAGGAGCTAGATGAACGTTGCGGTCGATGAATATACGACCTTCGAACTTGGTGACGTCAGCCTGCAATCGGGCGCGGTGTTGCCGGCCGCGAAACTTGTCTATCGGACCTGGGGCGAACTGAATGGCGCCGGTGACAACGTCGTCGTCCTTCCGACCTACTACACCGGTACCCACCGTGACTGCGCCGGCTATATCGGCGAAGGCCGTGCGATAGACCCCGCCCGACATTTCATCGTATCGCCAAACCTGTTCGGCAACGGCTTGTCGTCATCGCCCAGCAATACCGCCGCGCCGTTCGATGGTCCTCGTTTTCCGAGGACGACTTTCTACGACAACGTCGCGTGCCAGCATCGGCTGTTGACCGAGGAGCTCGGCGTCGAGCGCATCGCCCTGGTTACCGGGTGGTCGATGGGCGGTTGCCAATCCTACCAGTGGGCCGCCCAGTTTCCCGACATGGTACGGAGCATCTTGCCGTTTTGCGGCTCGGCGAAGACGTCGCCACACAATTTCGTTTTTCTCGACGGTATCCGGGTGGCGTTGCAAGCGGATTGCGCTTGGAATGGCGGAGAATACAGCGCGCCTCCCGAAGTCGGCCTCAGGGCCTTTGGTCGCGTCTATGCCGGCTGGGCCTACTCGCAAACCTTCTACCGTGAAGGGCAGTACCGCGAGCTCGGATTCGATAGCGTAGAGGAACTGCTGCTGGACTGGGAGGAGGACCATCTGAATTGGGACGCCAACGATCTACTGGCGATGCTGTGGACGTGGCAGCAAGGCGATATTAGCGCCAATGCTCTCTATGACGGAGACTTCGCACGTGCGCTCGACGCGATCCAAGCGCGCGCGATCGTCATGCCATGCACGACCGACCTCTATTTCCCGCCGGAAGACAACATGATCGAGATTCAACAGATGCGTAGCGCCGAGCTGCGGATCTTCGACTCGTCATGGGGGCATTGCGTCGCCTCACCGGGCCGGCATCCGGGCTTCACCGCGTTCTTCGACGATGCCTGCCGCGAGCTATTGGCCGATACCTAGGCGGGCCGCAAACCGAACCCATGGCCATGGCCTGGCCGGCATTATCGTAAAGGCTCGAATCGGGTTTCGTGCATCAGGAATATCGCGGTGATCAGAGTCACCGCCCCGCATCCCGCGATCCAGAATGCGGGCGCGATCGGATTGCCGGTCGCGGTGATGAGCCAAGCGGCAATCAGCGGCGTGGTGCCACCGAAATAGCCGATCGAGGCATTGTAGGCAAAGGCCAGCCCGGTGCAGCGTACGGCGTGCGGAATCATTTCGACCATGGCGGGAACGATCCCTCCGGCCAACAGACCGAGTGCAAGTACGAACCCGAGTTCTCCCAGGAAAATCGTCGGCGGATCGGTGGTGTGGATCAGCATAAAGAAAGGGACCGCGCCAAACGCGAGCAATGTTGCACCGGCGATCACCATCGGCTTTCGCCCTATACGGTCCGCCGCCCAGGCCGCCAGCGGCATGATAAGCAGCAGTAGCGTCATTGCACCGGTATTCAGATTGAACGCGACGTTCTCCGGCAAATTGTCGATGTCGCGGATGTAGGTCACCGCGTACACGAAGGCAGCGTAGAAGCCGACGCCATTGCCCACATTGAGCAATGCCACCTTGATCACGGCCCAGCGATGCACGCCGAACGAATCGCGAATCGGACTCCTGGTCTGACCGCCTGGTTCCACTATTTGCAGCGAGTTTCGAATAACGAAACCGACGCCCGCGACAAGAATTCCGGCGAAGAACGGCAGCCGCCAACCCCAGCTGGTGATTTGCTGCTCGGTCAGTACCGTGGTCAACAGATCGCCGATCCCCGACCCGATCAGAATGCCCAAGACCGCGCCCCAAGGGCCCCAGATCGCGTTTGTCGCACGACTATTGGCGGGTGCGTTTTCGACCAGGAAAACGACCGAACCCGTATATTCGCCCCCGACCGAGAGGCCCTGCACGATGCGCAACAGGACGATCAAGACCGGCGCCGCAATTCCGATCGTCTGGTAGGATGGCAGGCAGCCGATCAACACGGTCGGCAATGCCATCGCTAGCATGGATAGGATCAACGCCCGCTTGCGGCCAACGAGATCGCCAATGCGCCCAAAAACCAGGCCGCCCAACGGACGAACCAGAAATCCGGCGGCGAAGGCGCCGAACGCTGCGATCAAGGAAACGGCGGGATCCTCGGAGGGGAAGAAAAGCTGTCCGATGACGGTCGCGAAGTAGCCGTAGACGGCGAAATCGTACCACTCCATTACATTCCCCACCAAACCGGCGAGGATGACCCGCTGGCGTGACGGCAGGACTTGCGACTCGGTCATAGGATTGAGTCCCGGTGAAATGCGTTTGAACGGCCGACCCCTATAGCAAGATTGGGACCGTCCCGATAGGGGTGGCGACTTGGGCCGATCGCGATTGGGAGAATGGGTGCCGTTTCGCGGGGGTCATCGGAGAACCAAAAAAATTGGCCCGCTCTCACAATTGTCTTGAAGGTCGGTATTACCGAAACATCCGACGATATCAGGCGGGCTGCTGCAGACGGCGAACATCCCCGGCGTCGGAATCGCCGACATAGACGCCGAACAGATCATTGCGCCGCTCGTCGATATATCGGCGGAGCATTGTCTGCGTAGCCTGGTCCGTAAGATCATCCCACGGGATTTCGTCGAAGCCGCACAACCGGGTCTGTTTTGGGTCCGGCACGAAATCCTTTAACACCGTGCCGCGATAGAAGACCTGCAGCCCGTGATTGTCGTCGTCATAGACCGAGAACAGAAACTCGATCTCGGCGTGGACCCCATTCTCGGCGAGGAGGCCCAGAAGACCGCCCGAATCGGCACTCCCATCGCCCAAGCTGGCGCTGACCGGCAGAGTGAGATGGCCGGTTCCGGGATCGACCAGGAAGAGTAACCTTCCGTCTGTTTCCAGAATCGCACCGACCTGCCGTTTTCGCCCCTCAGACCGGCCGACCGCCACCTGGTCGAGACCCGGGGAAACATAGTTGCTTCGGCAATAGCCGAGCGGGCTGCGTGTCGAGTGGGTGAAGTCGAGGACTCGTCCGATCAGGATCATATGATCGCCCGCCTCGACGCGTTGGTGCACAACGCAATCGAGCCAGGCGACCGCATCCTCGAACAAGGGACAGCCGCGTCCGCCCGGATTCCAGCCGACCTGGGCGAATTTTTCCGGGTGCTTGGAAGCAAAAATATTGGAAACCTCGCGATGATGCTCGCTCAAGATATTGACGCCGAAATGCTCCGCCTCGGAAAATACGCCATAGCTATGGGCGTGGTTGCCGATACAAATCAGCACAAGCGGCGGATCCATCGATACGGAGGTAAAGGAATTCGCCGTGAACCCGCGAGGTCTGCCCAATTCGTCGACAGTCGTGACGACCGTGACACCGGTCAGAAAACAGCCCAGCGCCTTCCGGTATTCGAGGGAATCAAAGTCACCGCCTGCCACAACGCTTTCCTTCGTCACCGCATTGGTCGTCCATTGTAACCGTCCAGGGCGTCTCGCCCTAGCATTTCGCGGTGGCTCGCCTCTTCCAAGCGTGCGAAATTTAGCCACCCGGTGCCTGGAAACCGGCCCCCGCATTGCTTCGAAGGCGGAACGATGACGACACCCTTCCCGCACCTATTCGAGCCGCTGAAGGTCGGATCGGTAACGCTCAAGCATCGGCTCAATTTCGGCGCCCATACCAACAACATGTCGGTCGACGGGCTGCCCGGCGAGCGAATGCGTGGCTACTACGAAGAGCGCGCGCGTGGTGGAGCGGCGATGATCGTCGTCGAACCGGTGCCGATTCACCGCACCGGGGTTTTAACCCGGGGCAATCTTCGCCACGACGACGATTCCATTATTCCGGCCTTCCGTAGGATCACCGACACTTGCCACGGCATCGGCGCGGTCATGATTCACCAGCTTTACCATGTCGGCCAGCACGGCGATTATGACAATTCGTACGAGCCCAACTGGTCACCGTCCGGATTACCGTCCTATCACGACAGCGACGGCAGCCACTCCGTCAGCGAGTCTGAGATCGAAGAGCTCATTGAGGGCTTCGTCGCGGCAGCCCTACGGGCCAGGGAATCGGGCTTCGACGGCGTCGAGATTTTTGCCGCCTATCACTCGTTGCCCGAGCAATTCTGGACGCCATGGTCGAACCGACGCGACGATCGGTGGGGCGGAAGTCTCGAGAATCGAACCAGGTTTTCCGCCGAAGTGCTACGGCGCATTCGCGAAGCAACCGGGCCCGATTTCGTCATAGGCATGGCCTTGAGCCTCGACCCAACGACCGAAGTGTCGTTGTCGATCGAAGCCCTCCAGGAGGTGGTCGCTTGGCATGACGCTCGGGGGCTGGTCGACTATGTAACCTGCGGCACCGGCGGCTATTTCGACTTTCCCCAGCTCATCCCAACGTTCCTCTATGCGGAGAACCTGGGTCCGCCCTTCGCCGAGGCACTCAAGCAAGCCGTGATCCACGCCAAGGTCCAGGCCGAAAGCCACATACGTACTCCGGAAAATGCGGACTACGTAATCGCCTCCAATCAGGCCGACATGGTCAGTATCGTGCGTGGCCAAATTGCCGATCCCCATCTTGCGAACAAAGCTCGCGAAGGACGCCCCGAAGACATTCGTCGGTGCATCTCGTGCAACCAGATGTGCTGGGGACGTCGCTCCCGCGACTATTGGATCTCATGCTTGGTTAATCCGTCGGCCGGCCGTGAGTTCGAGTGGGGCGGTGACCGATTCACGCCCTCGCCGATCCCGCGCCGGATCTTGGTCATCGGCGGCGGCCCGGCCGGGATCGAGGCCGCGCGGGTGTTGGCCGAACGGGGCCATCAAGTGACCCTAACCGAGGCGGCCAACGACTTGGGCGGGCAATTTCGCCTGGCAGGGCTGCAGCCGCGGCGGGGTCAGATCCTCGACTTGCTGGAATGGTACGAAGGCCAGCTGCGAAAACATCAAGTAACGATCCAGTTGAACGCATTCGTCGACGCCGCGGATGTCGTCGCCTTCGCTCCGGATGCGGTAATTGTCGCCACCGGTTCGTGGCCTTCGGGCACCGGCTTTCAGCGGGCGTTGCCACAATTCGATTCGTTGCCGGGGATCGAACGCGGAAACACATGGTCGGTCGAGGATGTGATGGGAAAGGCGGCTCGGCTTGGCCGGCGCATACTCGTGATCGACGATGGCGGCAATTGGCGCGGCTGCGGCACCGCATGGCATCTCGCCGAGGCCGGCTACGACGTGACCCTCGCATCCCCCGATCCTATGATCGGCCGCGAACTCGTGCGCACAAGCGCCGACTACCCGCTTCGTGAGAAGCTCAAGCAGTTGGGCACAGAGATGTTGATAAATACGGCGCTACGGGAGTGGCACGGCGATGCCGCCACCCTTCTCGATCTGCTCGATGGCCAGACCGAGCACCGTTCCTTTGATAGCCTCGTCCTGGCGACACCAAATGCCGCCCAATCGGGCCTCGCCGCGGATCTCGCCGATACCGAGCTAGAGCTTCATAGCATTGGCGATTGTGTCGCTCCGCGCCACGCGCCGGCGGCGATCTACGAGGGCCGGCGGTTGGGACTTTCTCTTTAGGCGCGGTCGATGTCCGGCGGTTAATCGCTGTGCAAGACCAGCTGAGCGAGTTCGATAGCCCGGTCCCAATCAATTCCATTCGTGAAGTCACGATACAGGGGGTGGTCACATTCGTGCGGCGCGATCAGAGGGCGTTGTCCCACATCCTGCCACCTGATGTCACAGGCCAAATTCTCCAATTCCTCGCCATTTGGGGTTCGAACGTAACCCGGCATGGTCACCGTGAGCCAACCGAAGCTGCCGTCGCCGCTTTGATCTTGATCGAAGGTTTCGACATAACGCGCGAAACTCTCGGGGCTCTGGCTGACCCAAACTCCCCACAAGAACGGATCTTGCGTGTCCCGAATTGGAATTTCCAATAAACCACGTACGAAAAATGTGTCTTCATCAATGACACAGGTATCGCGATCAATTCGGATGCGGTGCTCCCGCTCGGATTTGGGAACCAGGAAGTATTGGTGGGGTCGCGCATAAGCGAATGACGGTGAACCGGTGTGGACTTCGCCACATTGATCGCAGCGGAACTCGAATGATTTTACCCGTTTGTCGCCAAACCCCTGTCGGTCACCCGCCATTCGACACCTCCATTGAGCAACATTCGATTCTACCCGAAAACGAAGAGTAATTCCCCTGCGGCGGGCATTTGAGCCATCCGTCAGGAGAGGCGGCATCCGGGCCCATCGGGTGGCGCGTTGAATGTTCAGCCGTCATGTCCGGGCGCCTGATCACGCACCTTTTCCCACAGGAACCGAGCCGTCATCAGGTCGAGATGCGCGCCGCCGGCATTCTTGAACATGGTGATTTGATCCGCGGAGATGCGCCCCGCAACCTTGGCTGCACAGAGTTCGAAAAGATCGCCTCTAATGTCTTCCGGCGCCATCAGACCCTGCTCGATGGCACGGTCCAAATCGCCGCAATGGCCAACCGTGAACCAACGGGTATCGACATAGACGTCGGCCATTGCAGCGACCCGAGGCGCTGCCTCCGCCATTTCCGTCGTGAACGAGCCGACCAGGTCGAGATGGCTCCCCGGAGCGAGCCACTCCGCCTGGATCAACGGATCCTGCGCCATCGTCGCACAGCAAATGATGTCGCCTGCACGAACCGATTCTTCCAAGTCTTCCGCCGCCGTGACCTCCAGCCCCGGGCGTACTAACCGATCGCAAAGCGCCACCGCGCGCTCTGCGGTACGGTTCCACAAAGTTACCCGCTCGACCGACGAGCACGAAATCAGATGCGCTTCGATCAAGTGGGGTGCCAGGGCGCCGGCTCCGACCATGACCAGATGGCGACTATCGCGTCGCGCAAGAAAACGCGCGCCGAGCGCCGAATCGGCGGCCGTTTTCAGGTAAGTCAGGGCGGTGCCGTCGATCGCCGCCAGCAATCGCCCATCCCCACCGTCGAACAAATTGTAGATCGCCTGTACCGAAGGAACCCCTGCAGACTGCGTGTCATTACCTGGAAAAATGGTCACCAACTTCGCGCCCAGAATTTCGCCCGGCTGCCAGGCCGGCCAGATGAGGAACCCGTTGCGCGTCTTGTCCCGTGCTTCGGTTTCAAGAAGGACACGCTCGACCATTGGCACCGGGGCCTGATGATCGCGCTCGAGCGCATCCATCAATGCGCTGAAATCGCCAGCTTCATAGACTTGGCGGGCGTCGATGAATCGCATTTGACGGGCAATATTTCTTGGAAACACCTGGTTCACCCAGCCTTTCACGAATCCGATAACAATGGAATATTTCCGGCTATACTAATTTCGATCCAGCATACCGAAGGGAAGTTCGAAATCCTGTGACTTGGATCAGCAACGATCGAGGCTAGCCATGAGCGAACACGGATACGAAAGCGGGCGGTTGGACCTGCCGTTTGTCGGCCACTGTACTTTCGGGAAGCAGCCGATCTGCCTCGACTGGAACGCGATCGATGCCGATGTGGCAATTCTTGGTGCGCCCTTCGACATGGGGACCCAATATCGCGCCGGCGCGCGGTTTGGGCCGCGTGCGATTCGTGAGGCATCCACGCTTTTTTCCTTCGGCCACAGCGGCGCCTATGACTTCGAAGACGACGTCACGTATTTACCGGCGGATAAAGTGCATATGGTCGATATGGGTGACGCCGATATGGTTCATACCGATACGATCAAGAGCCACGACAATATCGAATTCGCCGTCCGTAAGATACTCGATGCCGATGCGCTACCGGTCGTGCTGGGCGGCGATCATTCCGTTCATATCCCCTGCATCAAGGCCTTCAACGACAAGCCGCCGGTTCATTTGATTCACGTCGATGCACACCTCGATTTCGTCGACGAGCGTCATGGCGTTCGATATGGCCACGGCAATCCGCTGCGCCGTGCCTCCGAAATGAAGCACGTGACCGGTATGACCCAACTGGGCATCCGCAACGTATCTTCGTCGAACCGGTCGGACTACGACGCGGCGCGCGCGGCCGGATCGGACATCCTGTCGGTGCGCCATGTGCGCCACCTTGGCCGCGACGGCGTACTCGAACGAATCCCGAAAGGCGTTCGCTATTATTGCACCATCGATATCGATGGCTTCGATCCGTCGATCGCCCCGGGGACCGGCACGCCGAGCCATGGCGGATTCCTCTATTACGAAATTCTCGAAATCCTCCAGGGATTGGTCAGACAGGGAGACGTCGTCGGCATTGATCTCGTCGAAGTCGCGCCCGACTATGACCGTGACGGCACGACGACATTCCTGGCCGCGCAATTGTTGCTGAATTTCCTCGGGTTCATTTTCCACGAGCGCGATCTCAGGTCGAGTGATGCCGCCTTGTCCGCGGAAGCAAGAATCAAGGAAAAAGTTACGACCTAACTGCGATGCCGCCACTCGGTTTAGGGTTCGGGCATCGGTGCGGCGCGCGGCCGCGCTCCCATGGTCAGCGCGCCCATTATGTCGAATTGAACGATGCTATTGCTTGCAGCTGCCATTCGGGCAACGGTTGATTCTATGGCATCGTACCGATCGTAAGGCCGAATCCCGCCTCAAGACCGAAAGTGGATCCCGGCGTTTGAGTTTCCGTACCGATCCGGGCTTGCCGGCATTCCGCCGTCACGGTTGACGTTGCGGACGCGGATGTGGTCACGGGATTCGAGTGGGATGTTGCGGTGGCTTGTGTCAGGTTCTCGTCGTACCGTGGCACCGTATCGGACAAAAAAATTGCGGCTAACAAACATCTGGCATATGGTATACCAAGAACACCGATACCCACAATTTGCCCGCACCTGCTGGAGGTTCAAGCCATGAACATTCACGAATATCAGGCAAAGAAGATCCTCGCGGGCTACGGCATACCTATCCCCGCCGGTGAAGTCGCGGAAACCCCGGCGGACGCCGCATCCGTCGCGCGCAAGATCGACGGCCGCGCCTGGGCGGTGAAGGTGCAGGTTCATGCCGGCGGACGCGGAAAGGCACGGGGTGTCCGCCTGGTAAAGACGACGGAAGAGGTTACCGCCGCCGCACGCGACCTCCTCGGCAATCGGATCGTCACGGACCAGACCGGTCCGGAGGGCAAGGCCGTCCATCAGGTATATATCGAACAGGCGGTCGGCATCGTTCAGGAAGTTTATCTTGCCGCCCTGGTCGACCGCTCGGCCGGGCGGGTGGCATTCATCGGCGCGAAAGAAGGCGGCGAAGACATCGAGGAAACGGCGATCGCGCACCCGGACCGGATCGCGCGGTTGGTTATCGATCCTGACGTCGGATT
Source organism: Alphaproteobacteria bacterium (assembly GCA_024244705.1). Classification (NCBI taxonomy): domain Bacteria; kingdom Pseudomonadati; phylum Pseudomonadota; class Alphaproteobacteria; species Alphaproteobacteria bacterium. Next base: position 57,003 of record JAAEOK010000045.1, on the reverse strand, counting down.
CGACCGAAGCGCGGCGATGGCATTCGCTGCTAAACTCGGGCTCGATGGCGACCTCGCCGCGTCGGCGGCCGATGTCATGAAGGGAACCTACGACGCGTTTATCGAAAACGATGCCAGCCTGATCGAAATCAATCCCCTTGTCGTAACCAACCAAGGAACCTTGGTTGCGCTCGACGTCAAGATGGTGCTCGACGACAACGCTTTGTACCGTCATCGCGAGCTCGATTCATTGCGCGATGTCAACGAGGTTGACCCAAGCGAGGTCGAGGCGAAGCGGTTCGAGTTAAACTATGTAAAACTGGGCGGCGATATCGGCGTGATGGTCAACGGTGCCGGATTGGCGTTGGCGACGGTCGACCTGTTGAAGGAACGTGGTGGAGACCCGGCTGATTTCATGGATATTCGGCCGGTCGCAACACGCGACCAAATCGCGACGGGATTCAAGATGCTGCTTTCCAACCCGAAGATCAGGGCCATCTTGGTCAACATCTATGGCGGCGGCATTCTGCGTTGCGACACGGTCACCGAAGGTGTCGCCGCGTCGTGCAAGGAGCTCGGATTGCGGGTACCGCTTATCGTTCGGACCGCCGGTACGAACAAGGAACTAGCCGAAAAGGCGCTCACCGCACGTGGCGTTCCTGTGGTTTTTGCCCGCGATATGATGGACGCTGCGGACAAAGTAATTGCCGCCGCGAAGAGGGCATGACGGGATGGCCATTCTGATCAATTCGGATACCAAAGTTATTTGCCAGGGCCTAACCGGACACGTGGCCACCTATCACATGGAACGTGCCATTGCCTACGGCACCAACGTTGTCGGCGGAGTTGTTCCTGGAAAGGGTGGGCAAAAACATCTTGGCCTGCCGGTTTTCGATTCGGTTGCTCAGGCGGTTGCCGAAACCGGCGCCACCGCAAGCGCAGTCTTCGTACCGCCGCAATCGGCCGCCGCTGCCATCATCGAAGCGGTGGAGGCGGAGATCCCGTTGGCTGTTTGTGTAACGGAACGGGTGCCGGTGCTCGACATGGTTCGCGTCAAGCGGCGCCTCGAAGGATCGAAGACTCGGCTCATCGGTCCGAATTCGCAAGGAATTATCGTTCCCGGACGATGCAAGATAGGTGTCATGCCGGCTCACCTCGAGCGCCCGGGAGGTGTCGGCATCGTGTCCCGGTCGGCGTCGCTGACGTCCGAAGTCGTGGATCAGGTAACCGCATACCGGCTCGGGCAATCGACTTCCGTCGGTATCGGCGGCGACCCGGTCTATGGCATGGGCTTCGTCGATTGCCTGGAGCTATTTTTCGCCGATCCAGAAACGACCGCCATCATCATGCTTGGAGAAATTGGCGGCACCGCCGAAGAAGAGGCTGCCGAATATATTCAGCAATCAAAGCCGACGAAGCCGATTGTAGCGTATGTCGCGGGTGTCCACGCACCGACCGAACGCCGCATGGGGCACGCCGGAACCGTCAATGTCTTCGGTCGCGGCACGGCGTCAGTAAAGATCGACGCCTTGCGTGCAGCGGGCGTCCTTATCGCTCCCTCCGCTGCCGAGGTTGGCAGCACAGTGCGCGATGCGCTCAATGGATAGATCGGCGCCTCGCCGACTCAGGATGCAGGGTTGTGCGGGAGCGATCCGCACGGTTTGATTTTGCGCCCGAATCTCGCTAAACAGCGTCGCAAGGGCACAGAATTCGACCGGCCGAATCCGAGACGGGGCCCAACGCCTGATCGGCGACAAGGCTCCCCGGAAATCTGAACGCGCCGTTACGAGTGCACCTGGGGGATCGAAAAGCATGAAGATCTGCATCTATGGTGCGGGCGCGATCGGCGGCTATCTTGGCGCACAGCTTGCTATCAGCGGCCTCGATGTTTCCTTGATAGCCCGCGGTGCTCACCTCGAAGCGATGAGGGCGAACGGTCTGCGCCTTAAGATCGACGGCGAAGAACGGGTGACGCGTCCGTTCTGCACCGACGATCCTACCGAGGCGGGACCGCAGGACTACGTCATCGTCACCCTCAAATCTCACCAAGCATGCGATATCGTTGAGCAGATGCTGCCTCTGTTCGGCAATGATACGTCTCTCGTGACCGCGCAGAACGGCGTTCCCTGGTGGTATTTCTACAAACTCGGCGGCCCCTACGATGGCCGCTACGTTGAATCGGTCGATCCCGGGGGGCGCCAATGGCGGACGCTCCATCCCGAGCGGGCAATCGGCTGCGTTGTTTTTCCGGCGACGGAGATCGAAGCGCCGGGAATCGTCCGGCACGTCTACGGCAACAAATTCACTCTCGGCGAACCGAACGGTGAGGTATCGACCCGCTGCGAAACGCTGAGCCGGGCGATGATCGATTCAGGATTGCAGGCGCCGATCCGCACCAACATCCGCGACGACATTTGGAAGAAGTTGTGGGGAAATCTCTGTTTCAATCCGATCAGCGCGCTGACCCATGCCACTCTCGACATCGTGGCTACCGATTCGGGAACCAGGGCCGTGGCCCGCAACATGATGCTCGAAGCAAAGGAAATCGGTGAGAAGCTGGGCGTCGAGTTCCGCATCGATGTCGACGAAAGGATTGATGGCGCGGCGGCGGTCGGCGCTCACCGAACATCGATGCTGCAGGATCTGGACCACGGCCGCGCGATGGAAATCGACGCGCTGGTGACCGCCGTTCAGGAACTGGGCCGGCTAACCGACACCGAAACGCCCTATATCGACACCGTGCTGGCACTGGTTCAACAACGCGGCAGCGTCGCCGGGCTTTACGACAGCTGAACGGCTTCCTTCCGGCCAAATCATTTTCCGGTCCAAACCGGGTCGCGTTTTTCCGCGAAGGCGCGCGGCCCCTCGACGGCGTCGTCGCTTTTGAGCATAGTCTCGTAGTGTTGCCATTTTCCGTTGCGCATCGCCGCGTAGCACGCCTCCAACGGCATCGCCTCGGTCTCGCGGACGATTTCCATGACGGCGGCGATCGATAACGGCGCCGCCTTCAGGATCTCTTGGGCGAGCGAACGTGCCGTTTCCATGACCGCCGCCTTGGGCACGACTTGGTTGATCAGGCCACGGTCGCAGGCTTCAGCGGCGCTCATCCGGCGCCCGGTAAGCAGCAACTCCATCGCGAGCGCCCGCGGCAGACGCTTCGGCAACCGAAAGGAAGCCGCATCGGCAACCAGACCGCGTTGCACTTCGGGCAGAAAGAACTGCGCATCCTCGGCGGCGATTACGAAATCGGCGGCAAGCACCAATTCGAACCCGCCTCCGACGGCCATACCGTTGACCGCGGCAATGATGGGCTTGGTCCGATCCTTAAGCTCGGTGATACCGCCGAAGCCACCGATTCCATAATCCGAATCCGCGGCTTCGCCTTCGCTTGCGCTGATAAGATCCCAGCCGGCGCTGAAAAACCTGTCGCCGCCGCCAGTCAGAATGGCAACCCGTAGTTCGGGCGCGGCGAGGAATTTTTCAAACACCGAGCCCAGCTCGCGACTGGTCGCGACGTCGATAGCATTGGCTTTCGGACGATCGAGAACGACCTCCAGGATCTGTCCATTTCTGGAGGTTCGCACCGGTTCGCTCATCTTAACCCTCCCTACCCGACTTCTTCGATGTTGAGTGATTCGCTCGTGCACACCAAGGCATCGGCTGCGATGGCGCCATCCGGCGCTGGATAAACCATCAGCGGGTTTATTTCGATCTCGAAAATGGACTTGCGTTGGGCGATCGCGAGGGTGGCCAACCGAGAGATTGCGTCGACGAGCGAATCAATATCGGCACCGGCGGCACCCCGGTAACCCTCAAGTATCGGCCATATCCGCAAAGCCTGAAGCGCGTCGCGGATTTCCGCTGGGTCGGTCGGTAACAATATGAACCGGTTGTCGTCCTGAAGCTCGACCCGGATGCCTCCCTCCCCCACGACCAGAACGGGTCCGAATTGGCGATCGGATTTCACGCCGACGATCAACTCGACGAGGGGCGATGGCAACATGCGCTCGACATAAACCTCCGGGCTCAGGGATGACATTCGAACGGCAGCGGCATGTACCGCAACGGTGTCTTCGAGATCCAGCGCGACGCCACCCAATTCGGTCTTATGACCGACCGCGGCCGCGGTCTTGACGACAACCGGAAATCCGATTTCGGCGGCCGCCGCCGATGCCTGGGAAATCGCCACCCGGCGCCCCTCGGGTACCCGTATCCCATGAGCCGTAAACAACGCCTTGGCCGCCGGCTCCGTCGCCACCACAGGTTTGCCGTCGAGCGGAAGCGGCGGACTGTCAATTGGCATGGACGGCGGATGACAGTCGAACCGTCGCCATGCCCGGCCGAGGCGGACTGACGCCGCGACCGCCTTCAGGCATTCCGGCAGACCCTGCATCGCGGTGAGGCCGGCTTCGTTCAGCATTCGACGCGCATGGGCGGGCATGGCCTCGGGAAGCGAGGACACGACAATCCCGACGCCGCCATGGGTGCGGTGCGCGGCAATCATTGCCTCGGTCGTGACGTCCCATGCCGCGACATCGTTGGCATCCGGTCGCGGATAGTCATGGACCAGCATTGTCGCATCGTAGCCGGCCTCGCAAACGGCGCCGAAGCACGCCGTCAAACGCTCCCGGTCGCCCCAAATGTAGGTGTGATAGTCGAGGGGATTGGAAATCGCGACCCGTGCGCCCAATAGATCGGTCAAACGGCCACGGGTTCTGTCCGGGAGCGGTGCCAGATCCAGCCCAAGTGGATGTGCCAAGTCGGCGAGCATGGCCGCATCACCGCCCGAACAACTCAATGATGCGATGCGTGGACCGTCAATCGGTCCCGCCAGCGACAGGAATTTCAGGGTTTCAACGAGTTCGGCGAGACTGTCGACGCGGACGATTCCGTAACGGTGAAAGAATGCATCGACCAACGCGTCGGACCCGGCGAGCGATGACGTGTGGCTCAGCGCCGTCTGGACCGCCGCCTCCGAACGTCCGGCCTTGATCGCCACGATAGGAAGTCGCCTGCGGGCACATTTCAGAACGGCCTCGGCGAAATCGCCGACCTCCTCTACGGCCTCGATATAGAGACCGATCGCGCCAATCCGCGGATCATCGGCGAGCACATCGAGGTAGTCGTGGACCTTGAGCACGGCTTGATTGCCCACCGAGAGCATGTAGGCGATGTCGAGGCCCCGCTCCTGCATGGTCAGCGTGATACCGATATTGCCGCTCTGCGTGATGATGGCAGCGCCCGCAGTTGTCGGCGCGATACCGTGTTCGTCGGGCCACAGCGCGATCCCATCGAGCCCGTTGATAACACCGTGGCAGTTCGGACCGATCAGCGCCATATCGCCGGCGCTGGCGATCAAATCGCGTTCCAAGCGGTCCCCATCGGAAACTTCGGAAAAGCCCGAGGCATAGCAAACCGCTCCGCCCGCACCGAGCGCCGACAATTCTTTGACGCTCGCTAGCGTTGCCTCTCGGGACACGCCGAGGAAAACTGCATCGGGGGCGGATGGGAGGTCCGCAATCGATCGCACGCAGGGAACCCCGGTAAGTTCGTTCCGCGTCGGGTGCACAGCGTGAATGGGACCTGCGAAGCCAAAGTCGCGGGTCAAACGGATGACCCTTGCGGCGAGATCGCCGCCAACGACCGCAATGCTCTTCGGCGAAAGCAGCCGTTTCAGGTTACGTCGGGTCGCGGCTCGCGCCATCGCCGTTAATCTTCGAGCGGGCGCAGGATGTCGCGGGATATGATGTGGCGCTGGATCTCACTGGTGCCATCCCAGATACGTTCGACCCGAGCATCACGCCAAAATCGCTCGATTGGTAGTTCGTCCATCAAACCCATTCCGCCGAAGATTTGAACGGCATTATCTGTCGCCCGCGCGAGCATTTCGGTCGCGAACAGTTTTGCCTGCGCGATGGCTCGGTTGGCGTCGCGTCCATTGTCGAGCATCCACGCCGCGCCCAGGTTCAGATAGTCGGCTGCGTCGATTTCCGTCGCCATATCGGCGAGTTTGAACGACGTACCTTGAAACTTGCCAATTGATTGGCCGAATTGCTTTCGTGTCGCACACCATTCGGCGCACAAATCGAAAACGCGGCGCGCCCGTCCGACACTCATCGCCGCGACCGTCAACCGGGTGGCGTAGAGCCAGGTATTCATCAACTGGAAGCCCTGCCCTACCCCGCCGAGTACCTGGGTCGCCGGCACCCGGCAATCGTCAAACGTGAGAATGCAATTGTGATAGCCGCGATGAGAAACACTCTTGTAGCCATCCCTCACTTCGAAGCCGGGCGTGCCCCGGTCGATCAGGAAACATGTGATCTGCTGCTTATTGCCGTGCGGCGTGTCTTCGCTGCCCGTTGCGACGAAGACGATGGCAAAATCGGCGATATCGGCGTGGCTGATGAAGTGCTTGGACCCGTTTATGACGAAATCGTCACCGTCTCGTCGCGCCACCGTCTTCATCGAGCGGATGTCTGAACCCGCCCCCGGCTCTGTCATTGCCAAGCAATCCATCATTTCGCCCCGCACCGCTGGGTAGAGGTAGCGTTCCTTTTGCTCGTCACTGCAGGCACAAAGAATGTTCGAGGGCCGGCCGAAAAACGTGCTCAGCGCCATCGATCCGCGGCCCAGTTCCCGCTCGAGGAGTGTAAAGGTCAGATGATCCAGCCCGCCGCCGCCGAATTCCTGAGGTATATTCGCCGCGTAGAACCCCAGGCCGAGAACCTTTCGCTGTATGTCACGGCCGATTTCATTGGCCACCCGGCCGCTCAGCTCGACCTCGGCTTCGAGCGGGTAGAGCTCCCGTTCGACAAAACCCCGAACCGTATCGACCACCATTTGCTGTTCTTCGGTGAGACCGAAATCCATGATCAGCCCCTTCGTCCTATCCCGTAAGGCTTTCAGTGTGGCCGTCGACGGGAACCGCCTGTCCCGTGATCTTCGCTCCGGCCGGTGAACAAAGAAACGATACCGTCGCCGCGATATCTGCGGCCTCGATGAAAGTGCGCAACGACGTGCTCCGCACATACGCAGCCGCAACCTCCTCTACATCCTTGCCGGTGGCCTCGGCCTCGGACGCAATAATTCTTTGCATGCGGTCGCCCTGAACTGGTCCCGGACAAACCGCGTTTACGCGAATACCATAGGGTCCGAGTTCCATGGCCAAGGACTTCGTGAGCCCGATCAACGCCCATTTGGCCGCGGCATACGGTGTCCGCAAAGGATAGCCCATGAAACCGGCGGTCGAAGAAATGTTGACAATCGATCCCGCGCCCTGCGCCTTCATGCTCGGCGCGGCGCGGCGTGCGCACAAATAGGCCGCGTCCAAGTTAACCGCCAGGCAATGCCGCCAATCGGCGTAGGAAATCGCTTCGACCGGTGCCGTCGGGCCGGCGACACCAGCATTATTGACGAGGACATCGATACCGCCCTGGCGAACAAGGAAATCGTCGAGTAGCGTGTCCACGTCATCGGCGTTTGCGACATCGACTACCGACCCTTCGAGTCGGTTGTGTTGGCCGCAAAACTCACGCAGAACCTTTTCGTCGATATCGCATATATGCACCAACGCGCCCTCAGCCAGAAACGCCTCTGAAATGGCCCGTCCGATACCCGACGCGCCCGCGGTGACCAGCACCCGCGCGGCTGACGCGGTCATGCGCTCAACGTCCGTGTCTTTGCCGCGCCGACCGAGCGGCCCGCTGCCGAGGGCGGCGCGATATCACGATGGCCTTCAAAAATCGCTTGCAGTTTCTCGAGGACATCGGCCGGCGCCGGACAGGTCTTGCCGGCCTCCATGTCGACATGGAGAACCATTTGCTCCGCCGTCGCCAAATTTTCATCGCTGTCGGCATGATGCATGGAATGGAAAAAATGGAGCCGCTTCTCGTCGACGCCCAAGATTTGGGTGGTGACGTAGAGCGGCTCGTTGGCCGCCACCTCGCGCAGGTTCATGATATGGGTTTCGACCGTATAGTAGGAAAACCCCCGGGCGTGATAGTCGTCGTCGACGCCGACAAATCGGAACAGGGCGTCAGAGGCATCACCGAAGATCTGCAGGTATCGCGATTCGGTCATGTGGCCGTTATAATCCACCCATTCAGGACGAACGAAGGCTTCATGCAGGCGCAACGGCGCCGAGAAATCGTCTTTTGCATCGAATCGACGAAAATTCATGCCCCGATAGAGCCGCCGATCCTGGGCGTTCAAGGTCCGTCCCGACGCATAGTCGAACTCTCGCAGTGACTGCATTATGGCGACGAGGCAATCGTCGCGCAGTTGTTCGAGTTCGCGGATCGACTTCGACTCAGCCTGCTCTTGGGTCTGCTCGACCATACGATCGACCAGCCGATCCGTCAGGTCGGGCGCTTCGAGCTTCGTCCACGGCAGTTTCAGCGCCGGTCCAAATTGCCGCAACATGTGGCGCATTCCCTCCTCGCCACCCGCAAGGTGAAATGTCAGACATGTACCCATGAACGCCCAGCGTAGGCCCGGACCGTAGATGACCGCCTGGTCGATCTCGTCGGTGGTCGCGACACCGTCGTTGACGAGGTGAAGCGCCTCCCGCCACAGAGCCTCTTGCAGACGGTCCGAAATATAGCCTTCGATCTCGTTGCGAACATGGAGCGGATGCATGCCGATTGCGCGATAGAACTCGGTCGCCTGCTCGATGGTCTGTCCGGAGGTCTGTTCACCACCGACCAACTCGACAAGCGGAAGTAGGTAAACCGGATTGAAAGGGTGTCCGATAAGGACCCGCGCCGGATTGACGCAATCGGCTTGAATACGGCTCGGCAAAAGGCCCGACGAGCTCGACGCGATTATCGCGTCCGGCCGCGCCGCACGACTGACCTGGGCTAAGAGATCGCGTTTGAGGGCCTCATTTTCGGAGGCACTTTCTTGAATAAGATCAGCATCTTCTACTGCGTCTTTCAGGTCATTTACGAATTCTAGCGTGCCCTTCTTGCCGATCGGAACCAGGGTTAGTTTCGCGAGCGCCGGCTCGGCGTTGGCGACACTTGCCCGCAGCCGATCTTCTGCGCCCGGCGCCGGATCCGCGGCGACCACATCGATACCGAAATGCAACAGCCGCGCCGCCCAACCGGCCCCGATGACGCCGGTACCGACGACGGCGACTTTCTCGACCCTATTCGCGGTCATCCACACCCCCATTCCGACGGTTTGTCTGCGCCGAGCTGCCGGACCCGCTATCGAGCGACTGCATTCCCGTGCCCAATCCTGGTCAGGTCTTGCGCAAGCCCAGCTTCTGACGCGCCTGATCCGGTGTCAGCACGTTCGCACCCATGCGTTCGAGAATTGCCTGCGCCTTTTCGACGAGCTGACCGTTTGATGCGAACACACCGCGTTCGAGATACAGATTGTCTTCGAGGCCGACACGGACATTGCCGCCAAGCAGCGCGGCCTGGGCCACCATCGGCATCTGCATGCGGCCGATGCCGAAACCGCTCCACACGCAATCGGTCGGCAGATTGTCGACCATCGATTTCATTGTCGTCGTGTCCGCCGGTGCACCATAGGGGATCCCGAGGCAAAGCTGAATCATCGGCGGAGCATCGACGAGACCCTCCGAGACCATCTGATTGACAAACCACAGATGACCGGTATCGAAGATTTCAAGCTCCGGTTTGACGCCCAATTCCCGAATCCGCTGAGCGCCCTTCCGAAGATATGACGGCGGGGAAATATAGACCATGCTGCCATCGCCGAAATTGAGACTCCCGCAATCCAACGTGCAAATCTCCGGCGTCAATTCCTCGATATGGGCTAGGCGCTCGATTGGGCCCACAAGGTCGGTTCCATCCGCCGGCGTATCCTTGACCCCTTCGGTGCCGACATAGAGGTCGCCGCCCATGCCGGCAGTCAAGTTGATCACCACATCCGTATCGCTTTCTCGAATGCGCTCGACGACTTCCCGGTAGAGCGCGACGTCTCGACTTCCCTGCCCGGTCGCCGGATCACGCACATGGCAATGCGCGATGGCCGCGCCGGCACTTGCCGCCTCGAGCGCCGCCGATGCGATCTGTGCCGGGGTTACCGGAAGATCGGGGTGTTTGCCGAACGTATCGCCGGCACCGGTGACGGCGCAGGTAATGAAGACATCCCAGTTCATATCGTCTCCTCGCAAAACGGCCGCAGCGCAAGTCGGCGCTGGCTCGTATTTCTTGGATATGGTACCGACGATCCGGTGGTAATTTGATACAGTTTTGGGCGGCACTTATACGGTTTTCGCAAAATGACCCATCTATTCGATGGCACACCAAGCAATCCCTTCCAAGAAATCGGATTCTTGCTGGTTCCGGAATTCTCCAATATCTGCTTTGCGTCGACGCTCGAGCCCTTGCGGGCAACCAACCGGATGGCGGATCAAGCGCTTTATCGCTGGCGCTTGTACACAACGGAAGGCGAAAGCGTTGCGGCCAGCAGCGGATTTCGGATTGCGGTCGACGGACCGCTGACCACCGCGGCATGTCCACCAGTATTGTTCGTCATCGCGAGCTTCAACCCGGACCACGCGTGTACGCCTCGCCTGATTGGAATACTTCGGCACCTGTCGCGCCGCGGCACGCAATTCGGCGGCCTCGACACCGGCAGCCATATCCTGGCGAGAGCCGGTCTGCTCGATGGCTACAAGGCGACCATACATTGGGAAGATCTCACCACCTTCGGCGAGGCATTCCCGAATGTCGAGGTGTTGCCCGATCGCTACGTGATCGACCGCAATCGGTTTACGGCCGGCGGCGGGACGACGAGTCTCGATCTCATGCTCCATTTGGTACGCGTGCAGCACGGCCTCCGCCTGGCACTCGACACGGCGGGCCAGCTCATCTACGGCCATGACATGCCGTCGACCGATCCTCAGCACAGTGTGTCCATCCAACAGCTCGAGATCAGCAGCCCGCCACTAGCCAGGGCAATCGAGCTCATGGAATCGCAGATCGAGGAACCGGTCACCGTGGCGAACATCGCGAGGCGGGTCGACGCCAATCAGCGTGACCTGGAGCGGCTGTTCAAGAAATATCTCATGACAACGCCGATGCGATATTACCTGGATCTCAGGCTTCGGCTCGCTCACCGCATGTTGCGTCAAACCAAATGGACGGTGGCCGAAATCGCCGTGCGCTGCGGGTTCAATTCCGCCTCGGCTTTGGCCCGCGCCTTCCGGGCCCGTTTCAACCTTTCGCCGACGGCGGCACGGCGGCCTTAGGGCAAGATCGAAAGTCTCAGGCCGATGCGTGGGCGATTGCCGGGTCGCGTTTCCTGTTTTCGGCAATCTCGGCCAGCACATATTCGAAGCGCGTCGCGGTGGATTGGATGTCGTGTGCCGATTCGGCATAAGCGCGCGCCGATTTTCCAATACGCTCACGGCGCTTGGCATCTCTTGCCAGCGAGACAATCTTGGCTGTGAGGTCGGCGATGTCCCCGGCACGAAACAGAACGCCCGTCCGATCGTCCACCACAACCTCGCGTGCGGCCACGATGTCGCTGGCGAGCAAGACCCGCCCACTGGCCTGGGTTTCCAAATAGACACGGTTCATGCACTCGATGGATGACGGCATGACCATTATGTCCGCAAGGCGAACAAGATCGGGTATGCGCGAATAGTCCTGCCATTCGATGAAGCGGAATTTGTCGTCGACGGCGTTCCGTCGACAATCTTCCCTAAGCGCGGGAATTTGCGCCCGCCCGCCCACGATGACGTAACGAATCCGGGGCTCGCTTCGGGCCACGTTCGCCGCGGACCGGATGATATCGCGTGGACGCTTGTTTTCGTCCAGTCGCGAAATATGACCGATTACAATTTGGTCGGAGTTGAGGCTCATTTGTGCCAACAGCTCTAGGTTTTTCGGCGCCGGAGCAAAATTCGCAACGTCGATCCCGTTGGGGATAGTGGTGATCCGTGTGAATCCCCGCCTCGCCAGCCATTCGCCATGGTGTCGGGCGCAGGAGACAACGCGATCGGCCGTGATCACTTCCGTCGAGATCCGGTCTCGTATGGTGGAGTCGAACCCGTCTATGTCGGCCGTCTCGAACTCGCCATGGGCCCAACAAAGCCATGGGATCCCAACCCGTTCGGCAATCTCACCGACCCCGGCTGCGCAGCGCGGGGACCCGACCATGAGCACATCCGGTTGGCGTACGGTTATCAATCGGCGCAGCGTGGCTTCGATCTCTGCTTGGCAGGCCTCGTATATTAACCAGGACGGTGCATAGATCAATTCGATCGCGTCCGACCTCAAGCGCTCAAGCAAGACCCCAGGATGAAGCTCGGCATCGTTCGCCAAATCGTCATCGCCGGCCGACTGCGACCGCGGCGCCACCGCACGAACACGATGCCCTCGTTGCGCGAGAATGTTGATGAGTTCGGTGCCGCAGACCGCGTCGCCGTCAATTGACGGTCTCACCGCGCCGACAAAGAGTATATCCAGTGGGTCGAATTTACTCATCGCGCCGGCTCGAACCTGCGGTGCCGGTCTCGCTGGCGACAAGATTTCATGCCTCGAATTCCGGCAATTTCATTTCCCCTTTGACGACTGGCTCTGCCCGAGATGCGCGTCCGAGTCCATGTCGACAATTCGACGCGCGGTTACCCTCGATTTTTCGAAACACTTTGCCGAAGATTAGGCCTCGTCCAAAGCCTCGCGGACCCAGTTGTGAAAAGTGTGCACCGACAGTTCGCTGGCCACCCCACCGGCCGGATCGATGATCAGGGGACCCGGCCGGTAACCGCGGCTGGCCAAGCCGCGCTGGACCGAATTGACCAGCGGTATGTCCTCGGCGAAAGTCGTGTCGCGATCGATTTCCGCGATCCCCATTGTTTCAGGATCCGAGTTTCCATTTAGCGTTAACCAACTCCTATATACTATTGTTAAATCGTATGTATTTGTTCTCCAATAGTACGTGTTAACGACCCTGCCAGGGTAGATCTGCACCGACATGGTGGGCCAGAAATAGATCGCTCCATAGGCCGCATCGTCGAATTCGTAGGCAACCGAGTCGCCAACGGCGGCGCGGCCGCTATGTCTCAGGGTGTACCCATCCGGGACGATATCGACCGATAACGGATCGATAACGCCGGTGGTGAAGGCGCGGTGCACGTGCTTGCAGTGATAGCACTCGTTGTAGTTTTCAACCGCGACTTTCCAGTTGCAGAGCTCCTCCGCCTCATGTGTCCATATGGGGCTGTATTGGTCGACCTTGGGGACCCGTGCCTGCAATGCTGCGCGCGCACCCGGATACCACATATCCATGGGCGCGGCGTTTCGATCGAGATTGACGAAGACAAATCCGCAAAACACCTCCAGCCCGACTTCGGATAGACATATCTCACTAACATCAAAACCCGGTACGGCTTTTGAATTGGGAGCACCGACAAGACGGCCGTCGAGCTCATAGGCCCAGGCATGATAGGGGCAAACGATCTTGCGGCAGGTGCCGGCGCCCTGCAACAAATGGTGGGCGCGATGCTGGCAGACATTATAGAAGCAGCGCAGACCACCCTCACCGTCGCGAATAACGAAGAGGCTTTGGTCGGCGATTTCGAAGACCACATAGTCGCCGGAGGATTCGACGTCGCTGACATGGCACGCGTGCTGCCAGGTGCGATAGAAGATACGCTCTCTCTCGCGTTCGAAAATCGCCGGATCCGTGTAGTAGGCCGGTTCGAGTCCGCGGATCAGCCCATCGGTCTTCGCGGCGCCTGCCTTGCGGTTCATAATCCAGTCCCAACGCTAATAGTACACGCCGAGCCGTTGGCGGCGGTCGTGCATCCGCTCGATGTTGCGAACGGCGCCGGTACCGGCCTCCGCGACGACGAATGCGACCAGGGTTTCGAGCAAAGCCGCGGCGGCGACCGTGGAGGTGAAGAATTGTGGCGTTTCGGTCGGGACCACGAATGCATGATCGGCGCCAAGCGCGATCGGGGACCCCAGGCTATCGGTCACGGCAATGATCGCCATGCCTTGTTCTTTCGCCATCTCGACGGCTGATACGACTTCGCTTCGGTATGGTGCAAAGGTCATGGCGATCAAGACGTCGTGCCGACCGGCGGTGACGAGATCGTCGACCGGCAGGCTGCCATCGCGGGGGATAGCCGTAACGCTGTCAAGCGCCATGTGGGCTAGATAGGCGATGTTGTGAGCCAGTGCATGAGAGACTCCGAGTCCCAGCACATAGGTATGCCGCGCGGCGACGATGCGATCGGCGGCTCCCTTCATCGCGGCGGCGTCGATACCGGCGTACAACGCCTCGACATTGGCCAGCACGGACGCCGCCATATCGCGCATGAGGCCACCAAACCGCTCCCCTCTCGCTATCGACTGCAGCCAGCGAGCCCGGTCAGGAAACGATTCCCGGCCCGTCCTCAACGCCTCGCGGAACGGCGCGCGCATGTCGTCGTAACCATCAAAACCGACGGCGCGCGCCATGCGAACCAGCGTATTCGGCTTGACTTGGGCCGCAATCGCGATTTCGCGGATCGAGCTCACACCCACATCGGTCGGATTGTCGAGGACGTACTGCGCGGCTTTGCGCAGTTGCGGGCTCATCGCCGACAGACCATCGACGATCCGACCAAGAACCGGTGCGGTCAGATGAGGGTCACCGGTGTATGGTACATCCGTATCATTCATTGTTGACTATTGTATGATTGTCCCATAAACCTGTCCAGAGAATTCGGAACTGGGTCGAGGCAGATCCTATGGTCCCAAGCCATGCCAGGGTGGTCATCGTCGGCGGCGGAATCATGGGCTGCAGTCTGCTCTACCACCTGGCCAAGGAAGGGTGGCACGACTGCGTCTTGATCGAAAAGGCCGAGCTGACCTCAGGCTCGACCTGGCATGCCGCCGGCCAGATCACGCATTCGACCTCGAGCTACGCCCTCGGCAAGATGGCCGGTTACGGCATCGAACTTTATAAACGCATCGAAGAGGAAACCGAGCAATCGGTCAGCTTTCATGACTGCGGATCGCTGCGTCTGGCCTATACCGCGGACGAACTCGATTGGCTGAAACATACGATGAGCGTCGGCGCGACACTCGATCATCCGATGGAGATTATTGGCGTCGACGAGATTCGAGCGCTCCACCCATTCTATAACCTGGAGGGCGTCCGCGCTGCGCTACACACACCGGCCGACGGTCATGTCGACCCGGCCGGCGCGACCCATGCTCTGGCGCGCGGTGCGCGCAATCTCGGCGCAAAGATCATCCGTCACAATCGCGTCACGAATATCGCCAAGCGGCCCGACGGCGGATGGCGTGTCTCGACCGAACAGGGCGAAATTGCCTGCGAGATCGTCGTCAACGCCGGCGGAACCTACGCCAAGCAGATCGGCGCCTGGGTCGGACTGAACCTGCCGATTACCTGCATGACCCACCACTACCTGGTTACCGACACGGTTACCGAATTCGAAGGCCTTGATCATGAACTGCCCGTCGTCCGCGACGATCGCATGGTTTCGGGCTATGTCCGCATGGAGCAGAAGTCGGGGCTGATCGGTATTTACGAGAAAGCCAATCCGAACACGGTGTGGCTCGAAGGGACGCCATGGGAGGCGGAACACGAACTGTTCGAGCCCGACTATGACCGCATCTCGCCATGGCTCGAAAATGCGCTCGAACGCATGCCGGTGCTCGCCGACAAGGGTATCAAGCGGGCGGTTCACGGCGCCATCACCCACCCGCCGGACGGGAATATGCTGCTCGGCCCGGCTCCCGGTCTTTGCGATTTCTGGTGCTGCTGCGGATCCCAGATCGGCATCGCCTGGGGGCCCGGTGCCGGCAAGTTCCTGGCGCAATGGATGGTCCATGGGGCGGCGGAGATCAACATGCGCGAATTCGACCCGCGTCGCTACGGCGATTTTGCCGACGCCGGCTATGCGGTCGCAAAGGCGAAGGAAGACTATCTGCTTCGCCACGAGATTCCGTTCCCGGGCCTCAACCGAACCGAGGGGCGGCCGGTCAAGACCAGCCCGCTCTATGACCGACTACTGGCGGAAGGGGCGGTTTACGAGGAAATATTCGGCTGGGAGCGACCGCGCTGGTTCGCCCATGATGGCGTTCCGCAGCGCGATATGCATTCGTTCCGACGCACGGTGTGGCACGATTGCGTGGCTCGCGAGATCGATGCCGTACGCAATCGACTCGGTGTTATGGACCTATCCTCGTTCGCGAAGATCGAGGTCTCGGGGCCGGATGCTGGGACTTTCGTCGATCGTGTCATCGCCAATCGAACGCCAGTCAAGGCAGGACGCTTGGTGCTCACCCATATCCTCAATGAAAAAGGCACCATCGAAGCCGAAACAACAGTGATCAAAATCGGCGACGATCGATTCTATTTCGTGTTTGCCGCCTTTTCGGAGCTTCGTGTCTTCGATTGGCTCAACCAGCACAGGCACGACGATGAAGAGATATCGATCGTCAACGCGTCCGAGATCTATGGCGCGCTTGCGTTACAGGGACCGCTCGCCCGCGATGTCCTGCGACGGGTCTGTCAAGCGCCGCTGGATAATGAAAGCTTCCCGTGGCTCACCGCCCAGACGGTCGAGATTGCCGGCGCTCCGTTGCGCGCGCTGCGAATGTCCTATTCCGGGGAACTCGGCTGGGAACTCCACATGCCGATGGACCGGTTGCCGGCGGTCTATGATGCGCTGTGGCAGGCCGGTTCTTCGCTTGGTATCGCCAACTATGGCTCCTATGCGATGAATTCGATGCGCCTGGAGAAGGGCTTCAAGGGCGCCCACGAATTGACCACCGAGGTAACGTTGCCCGAAGCCGATGTCATGCGCTTCGTCAAACTCGATAAGGATTTTATCGGCCGAAACGCGACGGAGCGGAGCATGAATGGCGACCTGCCTTGGATCTGTACCTATCTGGCCATCGACACGGAAGATGCCGATTGCCACGGTTCGGAGGCGGTCTTCAAGAACGGCCACAAGATCGGCGCCGTCAGTTCCGGCGGCTATGGCCATCATGTCGGCGAGACTCTCGCCTTCGCCTATCTGGATCCCGCCATGGCCGAACCCGGTGCCGAGCTCGAAGTCATGATTCTCGGCGAACGCCGTCCGGCGCGGATTCTCGCCGAACCCGCTTATGATCCCCGGAATTCGCGCCCACGCAGCTGACCAAACGGGAACCGATCATGACCACTACTTCCCTCTCCCCTGTCCCCGCGCTCGCTCATTCGCAGACGGACTATTACGAAATCGCCGAGCGCACCTTGCCCGGCGCCGGTCTCGGCGGCTATTCCCTACCCGAAGAGGTACGATTCGTCATCGAGCGTGGTGAGGGTTCGCGGGTCCAATCCGTCGATGGACGCTGGTACATCGATTATGTCGGTGGCGCCGGCGCCAATATTTTGGGGCACGCTCATCCGGCGGTGACGGCGGCTGTTCAAGCGCAGGTGGCGAATGGCATTCATTTTTTCGGAACGCTTTCCAATATCGCGATTACCCTGTCCGAAAAACTGGTTGCCACCATCCCCTGCGCCGAAAAGATCGCCTTTACGACGACGGGGTCCGAGGCGACGGCTTATGCGTTGCGTCTTGCACGGGCCTATACGGGGCGGGACATGGTTCTGAAATTCGAGGGCGCCTACCACGGTAATCACGATTACGCCTCGTTCAGCCAGTTTCCGAAGTCGGCCGCCAACTATCCCCAGGCGACGGCAAGCTCCGGAGGTGTGCCGTCGGCGCTTCAGGACACCATGCTGGTCGCACCCTACAACGATCTCGACGTGGTCGAGGGAATCGCTAAGACGCACAAGGACGATCTGGCTGCGATCATCGTCGAGCCCATACAGCGGATCATCTTCCCCGAGCCGGGTTTCTTGGAAGGGTTGCGCCGGATCGCCGACGAAAATCGTATTCTTCTCATCTTTGACGAGGTGGTGACCGGTTTTCGCCTTGCCCTCGGCGGCGCCCAGGAACACTTCGGAGTCCAGCCCGACCTCGCAGCTTATGGCAAGATCGTTGGCGGTGGCGGCCCGCTGGGATGCGTCGCCGGACCGGCCGAAATCCTCGACCACACGAGTCCTCGCAATATGGACAAGCCCGATTACGCCTATATCAACGGCACGTTGCACGGCAATCCGGTCGCCGCAGCGGCCGGTCTGGCAACGATCGAAGAATTGGAACGGCCGGGATTGCACAAGGATCTCGCCGACAAGACCGAGAGGTACAAGACGGCACTCCAGGAGGTTCTCAACCGTCATCGCGTTCCCGCGCTGGTAGCCGGGTCAAATTCGTTTTGGCAGATCCTGTTCATGGAACGGCCACCGGCCAATCAGATCGACATCCTCAACAGCGACCGCGCGCGGATGGTCGCCCTCGATACCGAATTGCTGCGACGCGGGATCTACGTGCTGCCCGGGGTCCGTCGCTTTCTCGCCGTCGTCAATACGGATGAGGATTTGGCTGAAACCGTCAGCGCCCTCGACGAATCCTGTGCCGCGATCGCGTGAGACAGGCACACGGATTTACATGCGGCGACGGTACAACTATTAAGGCGGATCGCATTAGGGAGGACAAGGATGGACAAGCAACTCTTCGAAAAGGGCCTAGCCAAGCGAAAACAGGTCCTTGGGACGGAATATGTCGACAACATGTTGGCCCAGGCCGACGAATTCAGCCTCCCGTTCCAGGAGATGTTGACCGAGTTTTGCTGGGGTGGATGTTGGGGCGACGATCGGATCGACGATAAGACCCGTTCGATGATGAACCTGACCATGATTGCAGCCCTCAACCGGATGCATGAATGGGAGCTGCATTTCAAGGGCGCAATAAAAAATGGCGTCACGAAAGATGAGCTGCAAGCGATCATTCATGTCATCGCGATCTATTGCGGCGTTCCGGTCGGTGTCGAATGCATGCGGATCGCGAAACGGGCTTTCGCCGAACTGGAGGCGGCTTAGTGTCGCCGAAGCGTATGCGTGCGGTGGTCTTGACCGGCCACGGCGGACTCGACAAGCTCGAATTCCACGAAAGCTGGCCTGTGCCGTCTGCCGGTCCGGGGGAAGTCCTTATCGAAGTCGGTGCCTGCGGGATGAACAACACCGATATCAATACCCGCACGGGCTGGTACGCCAGCTCGGTCGAGGTTGGCACGACGGCCGAAGGTGGCGTCGCCGGGTTCGATAAGGCGGATGACGACAGCGGCGACTGGGGCGGTGCTGGTATCAACTTCCCCCGCATCCAGGGCGCCGATGTTTGCGGTCGCGTGGTGGCGCTCGGTGATGGCGTGGCGGGTGACCTCATGGGCAAGCGTGTCCTGATCGACACGTGGTTGCGCGACTGGAGCGACCCGCGCAATCTGGAAGCCACCGGCTATTTTGGATCCGAATGCGATGGTGGCTTCGCCGAGTACACGACGGCACCGTCACGGAATGTGCACCCGATCGATAGCCAACATTCGGACGCCGAGCTGGCGACCTTTGCGACATCCTATGTCACGGCCGAAAACATGCTGCATATGAGCGGCGTCGATGCCGGCGAAACGGTTCTTATCCCGGGAGCATCGGGCGGCGTCGGATCGGCACTGATTCAGCTGGTGCGCCGCCGCGGAGCACGGCCTATCGCGATGTGCAGCGAAAGCAAGGCGGACGACGTGCGCGCCATCGGCGCCGAGGCGGTTCTACCGCGAACGCCGGACGATCTGGGTCGTGATCTGAAGTCCGCGATGGGCAGCAGTCAGGTCGACGTGGTCGCGGATGTTGTGGGCGGTCCACTGTGGCCGCAGATTATCGGAGTCCTGCGCCGCGCCGGCCGCTATGTGTGCTCTGGAGCCATAGCCGGCCCGATCGTCAAATTCGATCTTCGGCCGTTCTACCTCAACAACCTGACATTCTTGGGTGCGACCATCGTTCCGCCGGATCTATTCGCGCGTCTCGTCGGCTATATCGAACGCGGCGAAATCAAGCCGCTGCTAGCCCGGACATGGCCTTTGGAAGATTTGCAAGCGGCGCAGGAGGCATTTCTGGCCAAAAAGCATGTGGGCAATTTCGCCGTTCTGCCCAAGCCGGACCGATGAGGATCGAAAGCATCCGGGTCTACCAGGTCACATTGCCGCTGACCCACCCTTACCGCCTCTCCGGCGACCGTCTCCTTTTCGAAAAACTCGATTCTACGATCATCGCCATCGATACCGACACCGGTTTGACCGGCTGGGGAGAAGGCTGTCCTTGGGGCTCGACCTACCTGCCCGCGTTCGGCGGCGGCCTGCGTGCCGCGATCGCCGAAATTGCGGGGTATTTGATCGGCAGGGACCCGCGCCATTTCGACGCCATCGACCGGGCCATGGATTCCGCCCTGCCCGGCCATCCCTACGCCAAGTCGCCCCTCGACATCGCATGTTGGGACATTTTAGGGCAATCGACCGGCATGGCGGTCTGCGAACTCCTCGGTGGCCGCACAAAGACACCCGTGCGCCTTCACAGCTCCGTGCCGACCGGCACACCGGAAGAGATGGTCGCCGCGATGGCGACGGCACATACCAAGGGATACCGAATTCATTCGCCGAAGGTTGGCGGCACCGACGTTGAGCTCGATGTTGCGCGTATCCGGGCGCTGGACGAGAACCGCGCCGCGGGCGTCTCCCTCACCTTCGACGTCAATCGGGCATGGCTGGCGGATACGGCGATTCAGGTGATGAATTCGGTCGAAGATTGTCGCGGGCATTTCGAGCAGCCGTGTGAGACCTATGCCGAATGTCTAAACGTGCGCCGCCGGACGCGACAACCCATCATCCTCGACGAATCGATTCAGACCTTCGCCGATCTGGTCCGCGCCCATACGGACCAAGCCTGTGAGCTCATCGGGCTGAAGATCAATCGCGTCGGCGGCCTCACCAAGGCTCGGCGCATGCGCGATTTCTGCGTCGCCGTGGGTCTGCGCATGAACATCGAAGAAACGGGAGGCAGTGTCTCGGCCGACATGGGATCGCTCCATTTGGCCCATTCGACCCCCGAGACCCACCGTCGCGCGACCTGGATGTGCCACGATATGCTTACCGTGGATATCGCCCCGGGACAGGGCTCGCGCAACATCGACGGAGTGGCGGTCGCACCGAATACACCTGGGATCGGGGTGACACCAACCGAGGACCTACTCGGTCCCGTGGTCGCCCAATTCACGTAAAGATCGTCAAGGGACGGGTGTGCTTATCCGCCCTTAAGCGGGGGAAAAATCCCGAGATCGTCTGATTCGGCCAAGCGGGTCGCTTCGCGTTCCGTGGTCGGAATCGAGATTCCATTCACCGTGACCAGAAACCGTTGCCCCTCCGGAAATCCCAGCCTGCGAAGGACGTCAAGCGGCCCGTCTCCCTCCTCGATCTCGAGCACTGCGGTGTTGTTTGTACTGCCTGCCGGGAGATAACGGTGGAGTATTCCGCCGGTCCGAACGGTGATTCGCATTGCGGCCGAACCGCCCTCAATATCCGCTTGATGAGCCCTGGGTGCGAGCAAGATAGGCTTCCATGACCCGATAGGGGTCCTTGATCAGCCTCTCCTTCCAGTGCCCGAGCCCAGTCTTCGCCTGCATCAAACCGCGGATGACGCCGACATGCTGGGTCAAGCCGAGGGCGAGCGCGCCGACAATGACATCGTCGCGAAACACAAGCTTGAGATAACGGGAGCGCTCGGCATCGGCGACCCGCGCCTCGCTCCCGCCCTCGATCCCCATCCACAAGCCGAACGAACTGGATATCAATCCCAGTGTGTTCAGGACGTTCATCGACAAGCTGCCACGATAGTAGGTCTCGCGGCCGGCCATATTGAGTGCGGCGATCCGACCGTGTTCGGAAGCGGTCGGCTGGATTGCATGAATTTCCTGCTTGCCGGTGAAGAATTCCGGCCCTTGGGCGACATCACCGGCGGCGTAGATATGATCGACATTGGTCTGCAGGTGGTGGTCGACCAAAACACCGTCGTCGGTCGAGATCCCACTTCCTTCGAGGAATGCGATATTCGGCTTCACCCCCGTTGCACAGACGACAACATCGACCGTAACACCGTCACCACCGTCAAAACTCACGTCGAAGGCGTCTCCCGATTTCTCGATGCCCGTGACGCGCGTCGATGTGCGAACGGATACGCCCTTGGACTCGCACCATGTTTTGATCATATCGCCGCCGGTGTGGTCCATCATGCGCGGAACAACGCGATCTTCCATCTCGACCAACGTGAGTTCGACCCCACGCGCCACCAGCGCCTCCAAGACGATGCATCCGATAAATCCGGCGCCCAACAGCAACACGCGAGACCCTTTCGAGGTCGATGCGGCGATTCGACGGCCATCGTCGAGGGTCCAGCAATTCTCGATCCCGGGCAGGTCGATTCCCGGGATGGGAGGGCGAATCGCATGGGAGCCCGTGGCGATCAGCAGCCGGTCGTAAGAGACCTCCCCGCCACCTTCCAACGATATCGACTTTTCGGCGGGTGCAATTCTCGCTACTCGCCCTTGTTCGACCGCGATGCCGAGTGCGTCGTAGTGACCCTCTCCGTGGCGCAAATAGGTGCCGCTCTCGGTGATGTTTTCCGCCAGAAAATAGGGTAACGCCATCCGAGAATAAGGTGGTTCGACTTCGTCACCGAGGATTCTCACATGGCCGGAAGGGTCGGTGCGGCGCAGTGTTTCCGCGGCGATCACCCCCGAAGGTCCGGTTCCGATGACGACGTATTCCACCGCTCGCTACCCCTTGGTCTCTTGAATACCAAGCCGATCGAGAGTGTCCTTGGTCGGCACTCCATCACTATTCCAGCCGCGGTACTCGTAATATTCGGGCAGCATGATGTCCAACTGACTGACCTTCCCCTTGGCGGTCCCGGATGGCGCCGGCGTTTCCAAGATCCGCGGGGGAAGCGTATCGTCGGCCTTCGAGAGACCGGCCTTGAGATTGAACATCCGCTCCAAGTTCCAGATCCGCTCGCCGCACGCCAATACCCGTTCGGTCGTCCAATCCCCCTCGCAAGCCGTATCGAGGAGTTCGCGATATTCTTCGGTATCCCAGCCACCTTCACCGGAAAAGAGACAAAGCCCGGTCGAATCGATGACTGCGATCCGATCCTGGGAGTCCTTGCACGGCTTTGCCTTTCCCTTTCCGGTCTGATCGTCCATGTCCTCCGAAAAGACCGCATGTTTGAGGTGGCAGGCCCCGCGGTTGCTGGTCGCGTAACCGAGCCCCATGCCCTGCAGGGCACGGCCGTCATAGCCGGCAAACTCCTGACCCTTGACGGTCATCGACAACTCGGGGTGGCCGTACTTTTCGCACATCAAACGGGACCCCAAGCCCAGGACCTGACCGAAACCCTCGTAGGTGCCGGTCTTCTCCGCCATCAAGGTAAGGGCTTCCGGGTTGCCGAAATTGAGCGGAATCCCATCGGTGTCGTCCACGGTGATGACGCCCATCTCAAACAGCTCCATGGCCGAGGCCAGCGTGCCGCCGAACGAAATCGGATCCATGCCATGTTCGTTCATGAGGTAGCCGGCAAAGGTCAAAGCGTCGATGTCGTCGACACCGATCAGCGGTCCGAAAGCGAAGGCGGTCTCATATTCGAGCCCACCCGAAGCATGCCAATACTGCATGCGGTTGACGACCGTGAAATGTCCTTGATGGATATGAGCGATACGTCCGCAGGCGATCGTGCAGCCAAAACAGGCCTTGTTGGCAACGAGGTTTCTGTGGCCATCGTCTCGGGTATCCAACATGGCCGTTGCGTTGATCTTGCTCGTCCCCTCGAACTGCACCTGTTGATTGTTGCGAGTCGGTAGCCCGCCGAACTCGTTCATGACATCCATCATGGCGTTGGTGCCCAGTTCGGTCAGTTCCATCCGGCCGTGACTCTCGGCGAGCATCTTGTTCACGCGCTGGACAGTGGTCATGAACGCCTTGGGATCATTGACGCTGACACCGACCGAGCCGCGCACGGCGATCGCCTTGAGGTTCTTCGAGCCCATGACGGCACCGACGCCGGAACGCCCGGCGGCGCGGTGAAGGTCGTTGACGACGCAGGCGTACCGTACGCCGCATTCGCCGGCCACGCCAATCGACGCAACCTTCAACTGAGGCTCATGATGGTGGGCTTTCAGCCATTCCTCGGTATGCCATACCGTGGTGCCCCAAATCTGATCGGCGGGTAGAATCTCGACCTTGTCGTCAACGATGTGAAGGTAAACCGGGCCCGGCGCGCGACCCTCGATGATCAGCAGGTCGTAGCCGGCAAATTTCAACTCGGCGCCGAATTTACCGCCCGAGTTGGAGCACGCAATGGCGCCGGTCAGGGGCCCCTTGGTGACAACCGCATAGCGCCCGCTGGTCGACGCCATGGTTCCGGTCAATGGGCCGGTCGCAAAGATCAGGACATTGCCCGGATCCATCGCGTCGGTGGCCGGATCCATGTTTTCCCACAGGTACTTCGTGGCCAACCCGCGCTCGCCTATATAGTCCAAGGCCCAGTCCATGTTCAGGGGCTCGACTTCATGGGTCATTTTGCTCAAATCGACCCGAAGGACTTTCCTTTGCCAACTCATCGCTTGCTATCCTTTATCTCAGGCTCGCGCCGAACTAGGCCGGCCGACCATGACCGCGAACCGCCCAATCCTTCATTCGCTCATAGCCGGTCCAACTGGCATCGACATAGGTGATCGCATCGGTCGGGCATGCCTTGGCGCATTCAGGGTCGCCGCCGCAGAGATCGCATTTGATGACCTTGCCGCTGTCCTGATTGTAATTCACCGTCCCGAATGGGCAGGCGATTGTGCACACCTTGCAACCGACGCAAATGTCTTCGTTGACCTCGACCGCATTGGTCGCCGGGTTACGGGTCAGCGCCTCGACCGGACAGGCGTGCAAGCACCAGGCTTCCGCGCATTGGGTGCAGGTATAGGGAATGGCGCGGGCGCCGTGTTCGAATTCGAAAATCTTGATCCGCGACTTGGCCGGATTGAACACGCCCTCGTGCTCGAACGAGCACGCAAGCTCGCATTGCAGGCAGCTCGTACATTTCTCCGGGTCGATGAGAAGTGCCTTTTCCATATTCGAACTCTTTCTTCGGTAACGTGACGCGGGCCCAACTCTGCATGCCTTTGCCATCTTATACGAAGTTGGCACCGGTATTCACTTTATTCCAACGCTCCCGCCGTGAATCGGCATCCGATTTCGCACTCAGAAGGTGGCTACACTGCGAATGGATTCGCCAGCGTGCATGAGATCGAAGGCGGAATTGATTTCGTCGAGGGGCATGGTGTGCGTGATCAAATCGTCGATATTGATCTTACCCTCCATGTACCAGTCGACGATCTTGGGAACTTGTGTGCGGCCCTTGGCGCCACCGAACGCGGTGCCTCGCCAAACCCGACCCGTCACCAGTTGAAACGGGCGAGTCGATATCTCCTGACCGGCGCCGGCTACGCCGATGATGATGCTCTCGCCCCAGCCCTTGTGGCAGCATTCCAAGGCGGTCCGCATGACGTCCACATTGCCGATGCACTCGAACGAGTAGTCGGCCCCACCTTTGGTCAAATCGACCAGATACGGCACCAGGTCGCCCTCGACTTCGGCCGGATTGACGAAATGGGTCATGCCGAATTTTTCCGCCAACGGGGCCTTCGTCGCATTGAGGTCGACGCCCACGATCATATCGGCGCCGACGAGGCGCGCTCCCTGGATAACGTTGAGCCCGATACCGCCGAGTCCAAAGACGACGACGTTCGCACCCGGTTCGACTTTCGCGGTATTCATCACCGCGCCGAGTCCGGTGGTTACGCCGCAACCAATATAGCAAACCTTGTCGAACGGCGCGTCCTCGCGGATCTTGGCCACCGCGATTTCCGGCAACACCGTGAAGTTCGAGAACGTCGACGTGCCCATGTAGTGATAGACCTTGTCGCTACCGATCGAGAATCGGCTCGTTCCGTCCGGCATCACACCCTGGCCCTGGGTGACGCGAATCGCCTGACACAGATTGGTCTTGCCGGAGGTGCAGTACTCGCATTGCCGGCATTCAGGCGTATAAAGCGGGATCACATGGTCACCCTTGGCGACGCTGGTAACGCCGCGGCCGACATCGACGACGATACCCGCCCCTTCGTGGCCAAGAACCGCCGGAAAGAGGCCCTCCGGATCGGCCCCCGACAAGGTGAATTCGTCGGTGTGGCATATTCCGGTCGCCTTGATCTCGACCAGCACCTCGCCGTCCTTCGGGCCTTCGAGCATCACCGTTTCGATCGACAGTGGCTTGCCCGCCTCCCAGGCGACTGCGGCTCTGGATTCCATCTCTGCCTCCCCGTTCTTGTGATCTCCGTTGCCCGACATGTTCGCAATAGGTGGCGTCGAAGGCAAGCCGCGCCTCGCGCCAACATTGAATTCATCGCGCCGGAAATGGTAACGAAAAAGCATGAATACCATTGCGAAGAAAATCCGATATGCCGCCCTCTCATGTTTGTTTTCAGCGGCGGTCGCCGCGACCTCGAACGCCGCTTCCCTATCACCGTCGCCGGACCTGACGCCGCCTTGGCCCGATATCTCAGAGCTCGCGCCGATCGACGGGGTTCGCATTACCTTTCCGAGTCACAGCCCGTTTTCGATCGCCGATGTCGGCGATGGGCCGGACAACGATCCGGCGACCTCGGCCGTGGGGACGCTGTTCCTGCCGCCGAACGCCACACCCAAAACGCCACTCCCGGCAATCGTTTTATTGCATGGAGCCGCCGGCGTTCTGTCTTCACGCGAAATGACCTATGGCCGGCAGTTTGCGTCGATGGGGGTTGCCGCTCTCGTAGTCGATGTCTTCGCCGCGCGGCGCGACTGGGCCAACGGATTCATCGATCGTCTGATGAACATCACCGAAGCGATGATCCTCGCCGACGCCTATTCGGCACTGGAATATCTCGCCACGCGCAACGATATCGATTCGACCCGGATTGCACTGATAGGCTTTTCCTACGGCGGCATGGCCACGACCTATGCCGCGTTCGAACAGGTCGCCGAACGCTATATGACGAACGGCTTGCGGTTCGCCGGCCATGTCGCCTTTTACGCACCCTGTATCGCGAGCTTCGAGGACAACCGGTCAACCGGGGCGCCGCTCCTGATGCTGTTCGGCGCCAAGGACGCGATTGTCGACCGGACGCGTTGTCAATCGGTGGCCGATGCGTTGCGCGATGGCGGTGGCAATGTCCAAATGGTCATCTACGACGACGCTTACCACCAATGGGACGGACGCTTCGCCGGTCCGCGCAAGATCGGGCGCAACCTGGCTGAATGCGACTTGATCGTGGAGCGTGACGGCACCGTCCGCGACCGCGACCTCCTGTTGCCGATGACCAACTCCTTCACGCGCAAGATCATCCTCGCTCTCTGCGCCGACGACGAGGGCTATCTGATCGGGCGCAATGATGACGTAAGGGCGCGGTCGAACGGCGAACTGGCTGATTTCCTTCACCGGGCTTTCGCATTGGACCGCCGGGAGAGCTTGCGATAATCCATGACAAGGGCTCTGCCATAGTAAACATTCACCCTCAAAATCCGCTACACTGGGGATCGGATCGGCGCCCCGCTCAGGGATGACGCCGACATCGGAGAATTGCGATCCTCGGGTATCCGGCGGATCGGAATAAGGAGCCCAGCGCATGAGCAGTCCGGTCAGAATCGATTCTCACATTCATATCTATCAGGATGCGCAGTCCGGAATTGCCGCCAAGGAAGGTTATGAAATCTGGGAATACGGTCGGCAGGCCGATGTCGCGATTAGCGGTTTGGCCGGGACCGTACAAGATCTACTCGGGGCCATGAAAACCGCGAACATTTCGCGGTCGGTCCTGGTCAATCTGTTTATCGCCGAGGTCGTGCGGCAGGAATTCATCGACGCCTTGCCCTCGGACCTGGGACCGAGCCAGCGGGAGAAGGCCCTTGGCGAAATCGAGGAACGCCTACGCCAGGACTTCGTTGCCTTCAACCGTTGGGCCTGCGAAATCGGCCGCGATCATCCGGAAATTGTTACTTTCATTTGCGCCGATGTGAATTTGCTCAGCGACCAGGAAAATGCCGACCACCTGCGAGATCTGGCCGAAAGCGATGGTGCGCGAGGTATTAAATTGCATGGCCCGGCCCAGGAATTCCATATGGGCGACAAACGATTGTGGCCGACCTATGCCTTGTGTCAGGAACTCGGATTGCCGGTGGTTGGCCATTCCGGCCCGGACCTCGATGGCAAGGGTTTCGCGGAACCGCGCGCCTTTGGCGACGCCCTCGCCGCCTTTCCGGATCTCCCGATCGTACTGGCGCACATGGGTGGCGCGACGTGGCAGCAGGCACGTGAAATCGCGGAGATCCACGCCAACGCCTACTTCGATTGTTGCGAAATAATCGAATGGACCGAGAGCGACAATGGACCCAACGACCAGGAACTCGCCCAATTGATAGTGAACGTCGGCAGCGACCGCGTCATGATGGGTTCGGATTTTCCTTGGTACGATCTCGACCGCACGATTGACCGGGTAATGGAATTGCCATTGCTGTCGGTCGAAGAAAAAGAGGCCATCATCGGCGCCAACGCGGTTCGTATCCTTCGCCTCGACGCCTGACTTGTGGCGCCGATCCGGCCGGACCAATCAACGGAGCCCAGCGATGTCTTCTGATGACAAGGATGCCAACCCCAGCCTGATGTGGCCGTTCGTCGGAATTCCATCGTTCCTGCGCGCCCCGATCTGCACGAATGTCGACGAGTTGGACGCCGCCATCGCCGTGATCGGCGTTCCGACCGACGAAGGCTCGCCATTCATGGCCGGGTCCCGCTTTGGACCGCGGGCGCTCCGCGAACATTCGCTGAGATTCGCCATGGGCCATGGCTACTACGATCCGGAAACAAGCGAAGAATACCTGGTCCCGGAAATGGCGCATGGCATGATCGCAGATGTCGGCGACGCCGAGATCTGGCCCACCGACGTCAAGCAGACCTTCGACAACATCAGCAGCCTCGTTCGCCGTGTCCTCGACCGCGGCGCCCTTCCGATCATTCTCGGCGGTGACCACTCAATCACCTATCCGGTGGCGCGGGTGTTCACGGAACCCATGCATATCGTGCACTTCGATGCTCACAACGACTATGCGCCTTTCATCCATGACCTGCGTTTCACCAACGGGCATGCATTCCGTCATCTGTCACCGATGCCTCACGTCAAGAATTTGATCCAGGCCGGAATTCGCAGCCTTCGCCATGGCCGCGATTGGATCGAGGATTCCATTGTCGACGGAAATCGAATCGTCACCATGAACGAGTTTCATGAAATCGGCCCGAAGGGTCTGGCCGCGCTGGTACCCGAGGGCGAAAATTGTTACGTCAGTATCGATATCGATGTGCTCGATATTTCGCTCGTCCCTGGCTGCGTATCCGCGGAGCCCAATGGCATGGCCTATGCGGAATTGCGAGACACCTTGACCGCGATCGCGGAACGCACGCGGATCGTTGGGTTCGATTTCGTCGAAGTAAACCCGCAACTCGATGTCGGCACCGGTGTGACCGCCTATCTCGGCGCCCATACGGTCATCGAATTCCTCGGCCGTATTTGTGCTCAGCCTTGGTGGGCCGAGCGCCGCGAGGCATGGCTCGCGGAACGCGGGAAGGCTACCTGATCAGATCGCAAACCGTAGATTTTCCGGAACCAGGTCAAGGAAGTAGCCGCTTTTGACCAGGTCCTTGATGGCCGCCACATCGGGCGCGAAAAAGCGATCGGTGTCATAGGAGGGAACGCGTTCGTGAACGGCGGCGACGGCGCGTTCGAGGACCTCGCTGGAGCGGTCCGGACGGCGGAATTCCAGCCCCTGGCAGGCCGCCAGCAACTCGATCGCGACGACCCCGGCTGCATTGTCCGCCATCTCGCCGAGACGCCGCGCCCCGTGGGTTGCCATGCTGACAAAATCTTCAAAGTTCGCCACTGTCGGAATGCTGTCGACGCTCGCCGGAAACGCCCGGCTCTTGTTTTCGCTGACCAAGGCGGCGGCGACGACCTGCGCCACCATGAACCCGGAATCGAGTCCACTGCTTTCCACAAGGAATGCCGGCAGGCCGCTGATATTGCTGTCGGTCAGAAGCGCAATCCGGCGCTCCGCAATGGCCCCCATCTCCGCAAGCGCGAGCGCGATCATATCGCTGGCGAGCCCGACCGGCTCGGCGTGAAAATTACCGCCGAACAGAATTGCATCGTCCTCGGCGAAGACCAGAGGGTTGTCGGTGAGTGCGTTGATTTCCTGCGCCAATGTCGTTGATGTGTTCCGCAAGATATCAAGCGCGGCA
The DNA here is from genome assembly GCA_024244705.1 of Alphaproteobacteria bacterium. NCBI lineage: Bacteria > Pseudomonadati > Pseudomonadota > Alphaproteobacteria > Alphaproteobacteria bacterium. Next base: position 26,721 of record JAAEOK010000045.1, on the reverse strand, counting down.
CCCATCACTTGCGGCTGACAACGCAGGCTGTAGGGGTCCTGGATGCGTCCATCGCGTGCCGCACGGTCGCGCAAACCGCTACCATCGAGCAGGGCACGGTAGGCTGCTGCCATGTCCCGTTGTCCGGCCTGGCCGCGGGCCTCCTGAATACGGGGGTCGAAGGCCATATCCTGGCCGAGAGCCGCTTCGACGCTCAACATGCCGGACACGGCGGCGGCGGCGAACACGGCTTCGGACGCGAACAGCCCGGCAAGCGCGAGCGCAGTCGAGACTTGCGTACCGTTGACCATCGCCAAGCCTTCCTTCGGCGCGAATCGAAAATTGCTGATCCCCGCCATTTCGAGACCTTCGGCTGCCGAGAGAATCCGATCTCCAGCGCGAACCTCGCCGGCGCCGATGAGGACCGCGGCGATATGGGCCAACGGCGCCAAGTCGCCGGAGGCGCCAACCGAGCCCTGGGCCGGCACGCAGGGCAGGATGTCGGCGTTGTAAAGGGCGATCAGCGCGGTGACGAGGTCTCGCCGAACGCCGGACCGGCCGCTCGCCAGAGCGGCGATCTTTAGGACGAGAATCTTGCGAACGATCTGATCCGGAAGCGGACCCCCGGTGCCGCATGCGTTGGACAGCACCAGGCGTCTTTGCAGCTCCTCCAGGTCCTCTTCCGGTATGACCCGATCGGCCAGCGCACCGAACCCCGTGTTGACGCCATATGTTCGCCTTCCCTCGCCGACCACACGACGCACGACGTCGTAACCGGCGTCGATTTCCGATCGCGCCTCGGGGGACAGGTCCAAGGCCAACCCGCCGGCCGAAACCCGTCGCATGGTTTCAAAATCGAGACCCCGCGGTTCGATTGTCAGTATTTCTGTCAATGGACCCTCCGTCTTCGATTTCGCAGCCTAACTCGATTCGTGCGATGCCACGCGATGCACGGCAATTGTCGGCGAGCGGCTACCGTATTAGTCTGTTGTCATATCGATCTCGCGACCGATTTGAGGAGGCTCATATCATGTCCGAAAACCGTGTCTTGATCCCCGCCGGTCACGGCAAGGCCGCCCGTCTGACTGCTGGCCAGCGCGTCAAACTCATAAACACGCACGGCACCCAAGTGGTCGATACCTGGGCGCTTAACGCCTACGAGCTCCAAGAGTACATGTCGATGGAGTCGACCCGGGTCTGGAATGTGCGTCTCAATCCCATAGTCGGCGATTCGTTGGTTACCAATCGACGACGGCCGATCCTTACTATCCTCGAAGACACGACGCCGGGCATTCACGACACCTTCATGGCCGCCTGCGATCGCTATCGCTATCAGGTACTGGGGGTCGAGGGCTATCATCGAAATTGCCAGGACAACATGTTCGAAGGGCTGCTTGAACTCGGCGTCACGCCGCCCTTCCCGATCGCCGCCTCATTCAACGTGTTCATGAACATTCCCGTCCTCGATGATCGCAACAGCCTCGATTTCCGACCTACCGTATGCGAACCGGGCCAATACATCACATTCCGCGCGGATATGGACTGCTACGTTGCCTTCTCGACCTGTCCTCAGGACATTCTGCCGATCCATGGCGAAGGCGGCGCGCCGCCGAAGGATGCCCATTTTGAAGTTCTTGACTGACCCGTTCCTAATTGAGGCTGGGATCGACACTTAGCAACAACTTCCCGCTGACGCCGCGATTTTCCAATCGTCTTTGCGCGGCCTCGTAATCTTCGAGGTCGTAAATGCCTTCGATCGGAACCCTGAGCCAGCCCGCGCTAAGTCCCTCTAGGACATATCGCAGGCCGCGCCGCCACCGCGTCGAGCCCGGGTCCGCATGGTGCAATTCGAACCCGGCTAGCGAGGTCGACTTTTCGTAAAGCTTCGGACGAATATCGAAATCCGGGTAACCGGCCGCTTCGCCGATATTGATGATCTTGCCGTAGGTGCGAAGCGCATCGAAGCTACGCGGCAAGATTGTCCCGCCAAGCGAATCGATGACCAGATCGACGCCGCGACCTTCGGTGAATGTCATCGCCGCGGCAACGAAATCTTCGCCGGTGTTGTCGACGACGAGGGCGGCGCCATAATCGAGAGCCTTCTGCGCCTTGGACGCCGTGCCGACGGTGCCGATCACGATGGCGCCTTCGCGAACCGCGATCTGGGTCAACATGAGGCCGACCGCACCGCCGATGGCGTGGACCAGAAGGACCTCCCCCTTGCGCAGCCTATGGGCGCTGAACAACAGGTGGTAGGCGGTCATCGCCACCATAGGAAATGCGGCACCGAGTTCCAACGAAACAGAATCCGGCATTCGCATCGCATACCGAGCGGCGACCATGCAATAGTCTGCAAACCCGCCAAGATGAGAGGGGCCGGTGATTGCCGCAACTCGGTCGCCGATGCGGAATCCACGAACGCCCTTGCCGACCGCGTCGACTCGCCCCGATACCTCGAGCCCAAGGATCGCCGGATAGACGATCGGGTCAGGGTAGACACCCTGCCGCTTCTGAATGTCGCTCCAGTTGCAGCCGGCATAGGCAACCTGGATCCGAATCTCACCGGGTTGTGGTTCGGGGACCGGAACGGTTTTCAGGTGCAGGTGATCGATGTTCCCAGGCTCATCAACCACGACCGCGCGCATGGTGTGGACGCTGCTGTTGGTAACCATGCCTACAACCGAATCAGCGGCTGATGTGCGCAGCGGAACGAGCCGCCAACCGCATATACATCACCATATGGCAGGCGAACGACGTCGAACTTGCGCGCCTCGAGCTCAGCGGCGAGCGTGTCGTGCGCCTGCTCCGATGGCATGACGACGAGACGGTCGTTCATTATCAGGTTGTTGCAGCCTAAATGGATTTTCGCGATCTCGAACGGAACGTCGATGATGTCCCAATCGCGGAGGCAATCTGGAATCCCTTCGATCATCGCTGACTTGCAAACCGCTGCCACGCCTTCGCGTGGCGTCGACAGCACGCAATCGAGATGGGCGAAATTGGGATCGATCGCAACCATCTCGACATTGTAATCGGTTCCCAAGACGTGCTGAAGCCATCGCGCGCCTTCCGGGTTGCTGGCATTGCCGGAGTGACCGACCAAGATCTTTTTACCGAGGACGAAAATGTCGCCGCCTTCGAGGTAACCCCAGCCGGGACCATCGAGACTATCGTCTGCGCCACCATCGGGTTGGGCGAAGTAGCGGGCGCCACGATCCATCGTCTCGGCCAGTATGTGACGTATGGAAAAGCGTTGGCGCCGGTGGAAGAGCGATCGGGGCGCCAACTCGATAACACTATTGGCGATTGTGACGAAGGGATCGCGAAGCCAACCGGTCAACACGCCATGGTTTTCGCCGCGCGGATATCGCAGGTTTGCTTCGCTGATGTAGGTGGGTTGATGCACCCGCACGCCCTCGCCCTCGAGAAACTTGACGGCGCCCTCGATCTGCGCACTCCAGCGTTGGTAATAATCCGGGTCGGCGTCGCGCACGTCGCGTTCCTGATTCTCAAACCAGAACTGCCGGAAATCGCCCGATGGCCGCACGTCGGCATCTTGTAAAAACTTTGGAAAAATGAACTGACCGCTCCACCCGTATATGCATTCCTTGAGCTCACCCCACTCTGATCGCACATAGATCGCGTCACCGGCTGCGGTTGAACAACCGGCACCCTCGGATCGGCTGTCTCGCCGAGACGACCGAGCGGCCGGATCGATTGTGGACATGCTCATTTCGCCTCCCGTCGGTAGGGGATACCCGCAGCGGCGGGCGGTGTTGGCCGACCGACGAGCCCGACCAGCGCCAATATCGAAACCATGTAGGGCAGCGCCACGAAAATCTCGTGCGGGACGTCGGGATTGAGGAATTGCAATCGAAGTTGCAGCGAATCAAAAAATCCAAAGAGCAAACAGGCCAATAGGGCACCGATCGGATTCCAGCGCCCGAGAATAACCGCGGCAAGGGCAATGAAGCCTTTGCCCGCGCTCATGTTCTCCGAAAACAGAAAGACCTGGGATAGAACGAGGAAACAGCCGCCCAGCCCAGCAAAAACGCCGCTTCCCAGAACGCAGGCATAGCGTACGAGGTTAACCGGAACACCCGCTGTATCGGCTGCCCGCGGGTTCTCGCCGACGGCTCGAATGTTCAGCCCCCAGGGGGTCTTGAACATGATGTAATACATCATCGGCACAAGCCCATACATGGCATAGACCAGCGCATCCTGGCCGAAGAAAACCGGACCTATGACTGGGATCGAAACCAGGACCGGGATCGCCAATGGCCGGAAGCCTTCGAGATCGAGCGTGTTGGCCTGGGCGCCGAAAACCACGCGTGACAGGAACGACGTCAATCCGAGCACCAGGAGGTTGATTGCGATCCCGGTCACGATTTGGTTGACGCCCAAGGAAACACCAAGGACGGCGAGTATTAGGGCCGCAAGCATGCCGCACATCGCGCCGGTCACGACACCCGCGAACGGGGTCCCAAAAAAGAACGCGCCGACCGCCGCACCGAAGGCGCCGGCCAGCATCATCCCTTCGAGGCCAATGTTGTAGACCCCGCTCCGTTCCGACAGCACCCCACCGACGGCGGCAAAGGTGATCGGTACCGCGAGACGCAGGCTGGTCCGAAGAAAGTCCGTCAGTAACTGTGGGTCGAGAAAAATTTCGATCATGGTGGCTTGTCGCCCCCCGACCCTGGCGCCAGACCGCGGTCGGCGGCCCTGCGCGTATGGAGGAATTTGGCCCAATATGTGCGGTCGAAGCGAAACGCGAGGCCCATCGCAACAAAGATAACGACCAAGCCCTGGATTGCCTCGATTACCGTCGCATCGACGCCGACGGCGCGCTGCATGATACCGGCACCGCTTCTCAGGCCGGCCAGGAAGGTCGCGGCGATGACGACGAACAGGGGATTGGCGCCGGCGAGGAATGTTATGACGATACCGTCGTACCCGTATCCCGGGCTGAAATGGTGAAACAGCCGATATTTCAGTCCCAACACCTCATACGTCCCCGCCAATCCTCCCATGGCACCGGCGACCACGAAGGCGAGGACAATGGTGCGGCGTACCGAGACGCCGGCGTACTCGGCGGCCCGTGCGTTCTTGCCCACGGTGGACAAGGTGAAGCCGAAGGTGCCGTATCGAAATACGGCGAATATGACGATGGCGAGAACGATCCCAATAACGACGCCGAGGTGGGCGTCGGTCCGCGGCAGCACATGAGGCAGGAACAAGGCTTCGGGTATCTCGTGGGAGTAGGGATAGGGCGCGTCGGGCGCCATCATCGGGCCGCTTACCGCGTAACTGACTATGTTGATCGCCACATAGTTCATCAGCAGGGTGACGATAATCTCGTTGACTCGGTAGTACGCCTTGAGGATCGCGGGAATCAGGGCCCAAAACGCCCCGCCAATCATCCCCGACAAGGACGCGGCCAGGATGTGGAGCCAGCCCGGCATAGCGGGAAGATAAAGGGCCGCGAGCGTCGCGAACAGCGCGCCCATGTAAATCTGCCCTTCGACGCCAATGTTGAACTGCCCAGCCCGCAGCGGCACGGTGACCGCCAGACCCGCAAGCACCAACGGCGACATCTTCACCAGGGTGCTACCGACGCCATAGTATTCCGTAAATGCGCCCTTGAAGAGAGCGACATAGGCCTCGATTGGATCGGATCCGGCAAGCTTGATGAGGAAGGAGCCAACGATCAAGGCAGCCACAACCGCCCAGACGCTTTTGAACATATAAAGGAAGCGTATTGCGCCCAGCATCAGGCAGCTTCTCCGACGGCGCCTGCCATTAGCAGGCCGAGGCGCTCCGGGGTTGCCTCGGCGGTATCGAGCAAGCCGGTTATCCGGCCGCGAAAGATGACCGCTATACGGCCGCTTACCTCGAGCACATGCTCGAGCTCGGTTGAAATATAAAGAATCGCGACGCCCCTCGCCCGCTGCTCGAGAAGCGTTTTCTGGACGAATTCGATTGCGCCAACGTCCAGTCCCTTGGTTGGCTGCGCAACGACCAGGACTTGCGGCCCGTCTTCTATCTCTCGGGCGAGGATGAGCTTTTGTTGATTGCCGCCCGAGAGATACCGGGTCTCTTGTTCGATGCTTTGCAGGCGTACATTGTACTGGTCGACCAACTTTTCGGCGTTGGCGCGGATTGCTCCGGGATTGAGAACATGGTGGTTTGCAAATGGCAGCCAACGAAAGGTCCTAAGGACCAGATTCATGGCGACAGATTGGTCGAGGACAAGACCTACTTCGTGACGGTCCTCTGGAACATAACCGATTTTCCATCGACGCTTGCGTTCGGCCACCGAAACATCGTCGATCAGTTCACCGCCAACCCGAATATGACCTGATTCGGGCTTCCTCAAACCGGCGATGACCTCGGCCAGTTCCGCTTGACCATTGCCGTCGACACCGGCCACTCCGAGAATTTCGCCACTTTTCACGGACAGGGAAATGTCGTCGAGAGCGCCGATGCCTCTGTCGCCGGTGGCACGAACATTCTCCACCCGCAGCATCTCCCGTCCGGCTTCCATGTCCCGGTGGGGAATGTCGAATACGACATCGCGACCGATCATCAGCCGCGCTAACTCCCGAGCATCCGTATCGGTTGTCTCGACCTCCGCCGTCACTTGGCCGTTTCGCATCACCGTGACCCGGTCGGAGATCGATATCACCTCCTCGAGCTTATGGGTGATAAACAGAATCGTCTTGTCGGCCTCGGTCAGGCGCCTCAGGACATCGAAAAAAGGGCCAGTCTCGCTCGGCGTCAGCACGCTGGTCGGTTCATCGAATATAAGAATATCGACGTTGTGATAGAGCAGCTTCAAGATTTCGACCCGCTGCTGCATGCCCATCGGCAGCTTCCAGATGGCTTCATTGGGATCTATCTCGAAGCCAAATGAATCACTGAGTTCGGATAGCCGGGTGGCATGGGCCTTTAGATCAAGGCCGACCCTCCCCTGTTTCATGCCAAGAATGACGTTTTCGGTAACGGTCAACGGCCGGACCAGCATGAAATGTTGATGCACCATGCCGATGCCCTGGGCCAACGCGTCCTTCGGGCTCTCGATCTTGACCTCGCGGTCATCGACCAGAATGCGCCCTTCATCAGGTTGATAGAGCCCGTACAGGATGTTCATGAGGGTCGTCTTGCCGGCCCCATTTTCACCCAATATGGCGTGGATCGATCCTCTTCGGACATGAAGATTGACGTCGTCATTGGCGCGCAATTCGCCAAACGTCTTGGTTACGCCGTCGACGACGAGGTGATGCTCACTGGCCACGGTCGGCATGACTCACCGGCTGTTCGGCGGTGCAAAAGAACGGGCCCCACGCACGAGCGCGCGGGGCCCCAGGGAGTTAGGTTTCGCTACATGCTGAACTTGCCGGTTTTCATATCGTCGACGAGTTTTTCGACATCGGCCTTTACACTCGGCGGCATGTCTGGGTTCATTGTGCCGACGCTCAGCGGCGTCGTACCGATGCCGAAGGTATATACCTTCTTCTCGGCGGTGCCGTTTTCGTACTCGTTGGCATAGAACAGAATAGCCTGGCGCCAATCTTGAACGGCCGAGATGAGATTGGTCTTCGGCCAGCTGGAACCGAGATCGGTGATTGCGCCAAGCCCCCACATACCCTTTTCTTCGAGCGCCTGCATGACGCCGACGATGCCGTTGTCCAGATAGGGAATAATGGCCTGGGCGCCTTGGCTGATCTGGCCGAAGGTGGCCTCTTTGGCCTTGGCCACGTCGTCCCAATCCTCGGTATAGGTCACGAGCACCTCGCCGCCACCCATCGCATCCTTCATGCCGGCGGTCATGCCCTCGACAAGCTGCAGGACCGGCGCGATTTTCTGTCCGGCAACGATCCCAATCTTGCCCGTTTCAACCATCTTGCCCGCCGTAAAGCCAAGCAAGTAGCCGATAGACACATTGTCATAGCCGATCGTCGCGACACCCTCGACCGCAGAACAATTGAGGCACGCGAACAATGTCTCCGGATAGCGTCGAGCCGCGCGCTTGGTCGAATCGACGAACTCGCCGCCGGCACCGTAGACCAAGCCATAGCCGCGTCGGGCGTAATCTTCCAGATGCTCGGACTGATCCGCCTGCTTGACCTTTTCGCTGTAGGCGGTCTCCATGCCCGTCTCTTTGCCGACGAGGACGATGCCCTCATAAAGAACCTGGTTGAAAGCCTGGTCGGTGATGCTGCCGGGCAGCACGATCGCGACCTTCTTGTCCTGCGCGTTGGCTGCGCCGCCATAGGCTGACGCGGCGACCAAGACCGTCGCCGCACCGAGAACCATTCGCCTTGTGAATTTCATCATTTGCCTCCCTCTTCTGGTGTGTTGTTGAACGACAATCATTCCAACCTGCCCTACCCTGCCAATCGCGTGGCCTCATCACCCAGCGATATCGCGCCAATGAAATCGGCCGCGTTTGAGACGCTACCGAAATAGCCGCCTTCCTGTTTGATCATGCTAAGGGCCGCCGTGTGATTGCTGGCGACAGTCGCGGCGCAGCAATCCTCCAGCAACAATCCATCGTAACCGCGATCCGCCGCCGCCCGCATCGTGCTGTGAACGCAGACATCGGTCGTTATGCCGGTGAAGACGATGTTCCGGATGCCCTGGCTGCGCAGTAAGAGATCGAGATCGGTGGCGAAGAATGCACTGGCGCCAGCCTTGTCGATGACCGGTTCGCCCGGTACCGGGCTCAACTCATCGACAATTTCGAATCCCGCCTCGCCTCGAATCATGAATCGGCCCAGGGGGCTGGGAGAACCAATCTCGGCACCGCCGTTGCGGCTCCGCCATCGTGCCACCTCGGGGACGTCGGATAGGTCCGGTCGCTTTCCCTGACGCGTGTGCATAACGGGAAAGCCCTGTGTCCGCGCCGCCGCTAAGACCTTGCCAATCGGTTCGATCAATGCCCGCATCGCCGATACGTCATAGCCCATGGCATGGAAGTAACCCCCTTCATCGCAGAAATCCTTTTGCATATCGATGACCATGACCGCCGTGTTCTCGGCGCCGAGATCACCGTCAAACGGAAAGTCGTAGGGATCGGCGGGGACGGACGAACTCAATTTGGTACCTCCATTTAAATTCCGCTAGGTCGGCAATCGTCTCACGACACTCGCCTTTCCACCATCGAGGAATCGGTTGAGCGGAACGCCGACCTCAACGCTCCCGCCACCAGCTCGACGAACTCTTCGACCAGCATTCGGCCGATCTCGGCAGAGGAGTTGGTCGCCGGGGTCAACACACCGGACTCCGGTACCCACTCGCGCCCTTCGTGGGGATACAGGTCGAACGGCGGAAAAGAGGCCGGTGGATCCTGTGGTACCTTGTTCATGTCGACGAGATGCGGAAACAAATAGAGCATCATCGAAGTCTCGAGTATCCCTCCGTGCTCGAGGTCGAGACCGGGATACCCATCAGGATAGAACTGCTCAAGATAATCGAGGGTCTCCTGCTTCACGGTTTCCGGATAGCGCATCTTAAGGACCTTGACATCGTCGATGCCCTTGGCTTCGAGCCTGCGTATGGCCTGTTCACAACCTTCGGTCAGGAAGAATTGATTTTCATAGTGCCCGTCTATAAGTGCAATTTTCTTGGCGCCGGTGCGACCGAGCTCGGCGACGACATCGGTCACCAGATGAGAGAGGTTGTCACCATCGAGCCCTGTTGAGCCCGGGAAATGATCACCGCCACCGGTACGCGGCTGCGACTTGTAACCATAGCTGAGGGTCGGCGCGACGATGCCACCTACGCGCTCTGCCGCGCGGCGCGCCATTTCGCCCGACAGGATGGCATCGGTTCCCAAAGGCATATGCGGGCCGTGTTGTTCAACGGCGCCGACCGGGACCAATACGATCGCGTCCTCCACAATCAGACGGCGTTCATACTCGACCCAGGATATCTCGGCCATGAGAACGGTTTCGTGCATCATCTCACCCCGACCGCGGAAATTCGGTGGTCGCCCTGCAGAAATATTCGCAGTTTTTCGGCACTCGAAAAATAACAAAGTCAGGATTCTTACATTGATTTCTCCTGATGTAACAGCATGATTAGAATATCATGATCGATTTATAGCATTTGCTTTCGGAAGGGCGGAAATGGCCATACCGATCCCCAAGCTTGATCAGGTCGACCTTCGTCTCCTGCGTGTTTTCGCGACCATCGTCGATTGTGGCGGCTTTTCTTCTGCTCAAGTCGAACTTGGTATCGGACAGTCTACCGTGAGCTCGCATATGTCGGACCTCGAGGCCAAATTGGGTGTGCGGCTTTGCGACCGCGGCCGCAGCGGATTTCGGCTGACGGAGACCGGCCGACACGTCTACGAAGCCACACAGCGCGTGTTCCGCTCACTCGAGACCTTTACTTCCGAGGTCGAGGCGCTAAGGGGACGGTTGGTCGGTGAGCTTCATATTGGCACCATCGATAACGTGATTACCAACATCCGTTTTCCACTCAGCAGCGCCATCGCCCGATTCAAGAGACGGCAAAGTGCCGTAAGCATAAATATCCATGTCGGAACGCCGCACGACATCGAGCGCGCGATCGTCGATGGGCGCCTTCAGCTCGGACTGGGCACATACACGAATCGGGCCACCGGAATCGAATACTTCACGCTTTTCCGCGAACGCCTTCACCTTTACTGCGGCCGGCAGCATCCGGTCTACGAAGCGGCTGAGACGCTTTCCGACCTGAACCAGTTGCGGCAATACGAACACGTTAAACGCACTTACATTCCCGATTCCATCCACCCGTTCGGCGAATTGATCAATGCAACCGCTCAGGCCTCGAATATCGAGGCCATCGCACTTCTCGTCCTATCCGGACAATTCCTCGGATTCCTACCCGCTCACTACGCGGAGCGCTGGGTGAAATCCGGCGCAATGCGCGCGGTCAGGCCGGATACCCTGATATTCTTTGCCGAAATCGAATTGATCGCGCGCCGCAACCGTGCCCGCCACTCGATCGTCAATGCGTTCATCGACGATCTGATTGCGAATGTGGGTGAGATCCCGGCCGCGGCCGAATAGGTCCGCGCCACCACCCGCCCAGCGTTCAAGCGGCGGCGTCGGCCGAACGAACGCCGAGTTGAAACAGTCGGCCGAATCCTTCGATCCTGTCGTCGATCCCGGCACTGCGCAGACAGTCCCACATCATCGCCTGGTTACTGACCACGGCCGGCTTGCCGATATCTTCTTCGAGCGCGGCCACGATATCGAGCGTCCGCAGTGCGCCGCAGCATACGAACACGGCATCCGCATCCGAACGGTAGAGGCTGGCAGCGAACTCGCGCATGTATCCCGGATCGACCAGATCGATATCGGTGTTCGTCTCGATGTTGAGACCCTGAAGCTCCAGCACATCGAACCCGTGCGACTGAAGGAATTGCAATACGTAGGCGTTGATTTCATCGAGATACGGTGTCGCCACCACGATCCGCTTCGCGCCGAGTGCCCTGAGCGACCGTACGACGCCGGTCATGACCGTGGTCGGTTTGGCTTCCGGCTTGGCGCGGGTCAGCGCCGCCGCGACGGCCTCTTCGCCGATGACCATCGTCCCGCAGTTACACGTGTAACAAACGACATCGAGGCGATCTTCGGGCAGAATCGACCGGGCCGAAGCCTCTATCCCGGGCGCCATTTGCCGCAAGGTTTCGATCGTGGCGCTGTTGGACATGGCGAGCCTGCTGAAATGCACGCCGACGCCAGGCGGTGTCAAACGGAAGACATCATCTTCGACGGTTTGCTCCATCTCCAGCACGACAAAGCCCAGCTTGGCCCGCCAATGGCGGCCCCTATCATATCGAACCTCTCGATACTTCGATCTAACAGGTGGAAGGTCCAGGGCCATAATTCCTCCCATGTGGCGGGGCGAGAATTCTCTCACTCGGAAAAATCTAACCGTTCAATCGCGTCAAGGCAAAACTGAGTTGCCGCCGATGGTTCATCGATGACCGGGTCTATCGACGACCGCAATTATGCCGTCGGCAATTGCCTGGCGACCGCCCGTAATGCTGCCTCAGCCGTGCATCGTCAGGCCGCCCGAAACGCTTATCGTCTGGCCGGTAATATAACCTGCCTCGTCGCTGGCGAGAAAGGCTACGATCCCCGGCATGTCATCGGGACGGCCGAGCCGCCGCATTGGGATCGACCGCTTGAGGGCTTCGACAAGCCGTTGCCCCGCCTCGTCGTTGCCGGCGAAGGATGCGAACAAAGCGGTGTCCGTCGGCCCTGGACAAACCGCGTTGAGTTGAACGTTCGACCGTGCTAGTTCCCGAGCCAGGGTCTTGGTAAAGGCAATGATTCCCCCCTTGCAGGCGGCATATACCGCCTCACCGGACGATCCCACGCGGCCGGCGTCCGAAGCGATGTTGATGACCTTTCCGCGACCGCGCTCGGCCATGCCCCTGACCACGACATGGTGGAGGTTCAAGGGCCCATAGAGATTGATATCGATGATCTTGCGCCACAGCTCGGGGTCGGTTCGGATAAACGGGCGTGCTTCGTCCCAACCGGCATTGTTGATCAGGATGTCGACGGGCCCGGTGGCGGCCTCGAATTCCGCGATCGCTGATTCGACCGCATCGTAATCAATGATGTCGACCTGGTGCGCATAAGCGTTTCCGCCCAAGCCGGCTAATTGTTCGACGGTCTCGTTCGCGCTCACTTTGTCGATATCGAGGACTCCGACAACCGCGCCTTCCTCGGCCAATCTAAGCGAAATCGCACGGCCGATTCCGCCGCCGCCGCCGGTTATGATCACCTTCTTGTCCGCCAAACCTCGCATGTAACTCGCTCCCGTCCCAATTTGACGTCCGCCTTAGAGTCCCAGAGATTCATTCACTTGGACACTGATTTTACCAACCTGTTCTCCTGCCGCCATGCGTGCCAATCCCCTCGGCACATCCTCGAGCGATACAACGGAATCGATAAGGGGACCGAACAGATTGCGCTCCAACGCGTCGATCAATGTCCGGAATTCCTCAAAATTCCCGATCGTCGCGCCGATGATATGCAGCTGGCGAATGAATACGCGCTGCAGATCGATTTTCGGATTTGCGCCGGTCGTCGCACCGAATACGACGATGCGGCCGCCACCGACCGCCGAGCGCAGGCTTGTATCCCAGGTCTCGGCACCAACGTTCTCGATCACGACGTCGACACCTCGCCTCTCGGTCAGCCGCCGCACCTCTTCCAATACATTCTGTTCGCGGTAGTTGACGACATGGGTGGCGCCGTGTTCGCGGGCGATCTCCAACTTCGCGTCGGAGGACGACGTAACGATGGTTTTCGCGCGGCGCAGGGCGCAGAACTGAAGTGCCGCCATGGAAGCGCCACCGCCGACACCGTGTATGAGCACCCAATCCTTCTGCGTCACTTGACCTTGAGTTACCACCGATCGCCACGCGGTCAAATAGGCGGTCGACAAGGTCGCTGCGTCACGAAAACTAATGGCTTCGGAAATCGGAAATGCACACTCTTCGGGCATCACAACATAGTCGGCCATGCACCCGTCTATGTTCTCCCCAGTCAGTTCGCGGGCGTAGGACAGCATCTGATCGCCGCGGCGGCTGAATTCGTCGAGCCCGAATCGCGACGAGTAAAGGACGACTCGTTCTCCGGGCTGGCGGCTTCGAACGTAGGGTCCGACCGCCTCAATGACACCGGCCCCATCCACACCCAAGGTGAGCGGCAGTTCATGACGAAATCCGGAACCATCGTTAGCCATGTACAAATCGACCCGGTTAATACTGGAGGCGGCGACCTTGATCAAAACCTCGCCGGGTCCGGGCTCGGGCTTCTGCCGCTTACCAACAACGACTGATTCGAGTCCATCGTGTCCGGTCAGATAGACCGCCCGCATCATCTCCGTCATGGATTTGTACCCCGCACCTACTCAAACAATCGATTGCTTGTAATACCTTTTCGATCAGCTGCCTGTCGCGGCCCAAATTTAGCGGTCCTGGTTACCGGAATCGGTCCGCCGGGTCCGCTCCTCCTGGGGTGGAGCGGAATTGGTTGGATTGCATCATTGAGAATTCGCGAGAGCGACCATTCTCGCGTCGTATCTGTCTTCGGGCAAAATTGGTCAGCCGGGAACCGATTACGATTTATGGTCCGATGGACGACCGATATCGGAAATCGGCATACTATGGATCAACGCGACCGCAGAGACGAGTGAACGATGCGAAAAGCCGCAGAAAACGAAAACGGCGGAGGCGGCTCGGGAAACTTCCGATTCTACGACAATCGGCAGAAATATCTTCTGTTCGTGACCACCTGCGATGAGAAGTGGGTGATCGGCAGCCGGATCGGTCGCGAGATTGCATATCTCCGTCCCACGCCCCCATGCCTCAGCGTGTTCGATGCCGGGATGGGCGATGGATCGGTACTTTCGAACGTGATGCGTCACCTCCATGCCCAGTTTCCAACGGTGCCGTTCCATGTGGTCGGCAAAGAAATCAGCCTGGAAGACGTGCGCATGTCCCTCGAGAAAGTGGCGGATCGTTTTTTCGAACACCCGCAGATGGTGTTTACCGCGACCAACATGTTCTATCGCGAGGCTCCTTGGCTCCGCGTCGAGAGTGGCGATATGTCATCCGTCAACTGGACGGAGGTCGCGCTTGACGGGACCTCCGCCCATGAGTTTGCAGCCCAGATACGAGAATTGCATACGACCCTTACCGACGGCTGGCAGGTACGTCCGAGCAAAACCACAAACAATCTGATCTACGAAAAACCGTCGGTCCTGGTCCTCTATCGCGCCGATCAACGGTTCGCCCTCGAGCGCGTCATACCCCGCCGCGGCGAAGTCCCGTTTCCCTATGACCTGGTTATCGTCTCGCAACCGTACCGGGCCCGCGCGTCGATCGCTTTCAAGGTCGATCGTATCCTCGAGCCGTTGGTCCGTTCGCTGGCACCGGGCGGCAGACTGCTCCTCGTGCAGTCTTTCGGCGACGATCCCGGGTTGGAAATAATCCGCCGGATCTGGCCGGACGAAACTCCGTTCGAGCACAAATGCCCCGATCTGATTTCTGACCTCCGCGAGGCACTAGGCGAGAGCGCCGGCGACTACGATTTCCACACCGACCCAGCGGCCGAGTACAAGTTCCAATACCATATGTACATGCTGCCTTCCGAGGTCAGCGGAAGCATCGGCACGTCGACCCTGCTCGCGGCATGGAATGCCGCCATCTACGTGGCGCAGATCGAGGATAGTAGGCTGGCCAAGGCGCTGGAGGCCGGAACCTATCTCGAGGCCACTGCCGACGTCCTCCGTCGCCACGGCGGCCTATGGTTCAATGACGAGTCGTTCGTTGCCGTGAGAAAAGAGCGCCCATAATGCGGAGGAGCGGAATTCACGCCCCGCCAAGCGCAAAAGGGCGTGTGCCGACCTGCGGCCGCCTCAGGCACCGCAGGTCTCTGCCCGGCGATGGATGGGAAGCGGCATTCGCGAGTGGCTGACGCAAAACGCCCCGACGATATCCGCGATCGACCGGGCGAGTGTCGCGTTCCGCGCGTTCGATACGTTCAGACGGGCCGACGCCTTCTCGATGTCGATCCGCAGCTTCGCCTCGTCGACTGTTAGCATTCGGCCATGCTCAAGGACCATCCGGCCACCAATCATCACCGAATCAACGGCACCGCCGCTTTCACCGTTGACGAGCTGGAGGGCGATGTTGTTGGCCGGCACATAGGTGATGTCGGCGAGGTTCAAGAATACGATGTCGGCCTTGTAGCCGGTCTCGAGGCGGCCGATACGATCCGCAAATCCGAGAATTGCGGCGCTACCCGTTGTCGCCATGGCGATCACGTCCTCGATCGAAAGCCATTGGTCGTATTCGGGCGCTTGGATACGGGAAATATAGGCGGCGAGCCGCATCGCCTCGAACATGTTCTGCGTATCCGATGTATTGGTCGCATCTGTCCCGATACCGACCTGTAGACCGTTTTCGATCATCAGCCGAACCGGCGCCATTCCAGAGCCCAGACGCAGATTGCTCAAAACGTTGTGCGAGACGCCGGCGCCGGCATCCGCCATGCGCAGGATATCCTCGCGATCAACCCAAATCGCATGAGCAGCGCTAAACCTCGGGCCGAGCAGACCCAGGTCCGACAGGTGCGCGGTCAGGGTTTTGCCGTACTTTCTCAGGCCGATCAGCGCCTGCGTCTTGGATTCCGCGAGATGAGTCTGCATTCCGACATCGAAGTCACGGGCCAGATCTCCGCAAGCAGAAAGGAATTCGTCGGTACAGTGAAGCGGGATCGTCGGTGCCACCGCAGGGCGCACCCGATCGCGATCGAACGGCCAGTGCTTGAGTATGGTCCGGCATCCCTCGATACTTGCCTCCTGGGGAGCGGTGGTGATTTTCTCGACCTGCCGGCGAATTTGGTCCGGCATCGCGTCGATCAGCCCGGGCATCGCTTGATAGAGCGTACGGTCCGCCATCATCGGTGCGACGACGGCACGCATGCCGACATCGTGATAGGCCTGTGCAACCGCTTCGGCGCCGTCTCGGGTGGGAACCGGAATCTCGACGAACATATCGTAGGTCGCAGTGCATCCCTTGCGGACCAGCTCGACCGCCGAGATCAGGGCGCTGAGATATTTGTCCGTGAGCGTGCGGCCCCAGTAAAGGCCGGCACTCGAAGCCAGGAACACCTCGAGCGGCACACGATCGGCGACCATGCCCTTGGCCAATCCACCATGGCTGTGGGTATGGGCATTTATCAGTCCCGGCAGCAACAGCCGGTCCGTCGCATCGATCAGCTTTGCGTCCACGGGCGCGATCATTTCGGGTGGCCCGATCTCCGCGATCGTGGTTCCGTCGATCAGCAGGTCGGCGGGACGGTCAACACCGGTGGCGACATCCAGGATGCGGCCGCCCCGAATAATAAATCTGTCAGGCATAGTGCACACCAGCCATCTTTCGTCGGCGACGCATCATGGATCAAAGCGTGGTCGAAGCATGACCATCTCGTTGGTTTGGCGACTGCGGTTTTAGGGCAAACCCGTGAGCACCAGCGCTCTGTCCGCACAAAGCCATCAATACCGCGTCTCGAACGGGACTATATCAATCTCAGGGCCACCCCTTGCTTGCCGATCGGGAATTGTAGCTCCGGCAGTTGCTGGAAATCATCCTCAGTGCGGCCCGCTTTTCCACTGAACACGTCAAATGCATTCTCTGTCGGGCTTTTGTTAAGAAAAACAAGCGGCTAAACTGCACGCGACTGGAAAAGAATAACTCTGCATCTGGAATTGAACGGCACCCCATTATCATATGACGACTAATGTCCGTATCACGCGTTAGGTCCCTTGCGAAAACCGTCGCCCCTGGCTTGTGCCTATTCGGCATTTTGTCCTTCGGCGGCCGATCGGCTTTGGCCGCCGGCGCAGAACTCCCCCCGCTCGTTAACGACATTGGGATCAGCCTGTTGTTGGCCGGCGGGCTCGCTGTCTTGTTCACGCGTATTCGGATCCCTGATATCGCCGGCTTCTTGGTCGCCGGCATGATTGCCGGCCCCGTCGGACTGGGGCTTGTTACCGATCCGGCCAATATCGATACGATCGCCCAGCTGGGTTTCGTCCTGCTGCTATTCATCATTGGCCTGGAAATCGATCTGCGGAAGGTAAGGTCGAGCGGCAAGGCATTGGTCGCGTCCGGACTGTTGCAATATCCCCTCTGTGTCGCATTCGGCGTCGTCATGACGAAGATCTTCCTGTGGCTGGGTTTCGCCTCGGATCTCCTTGGCGATGCGCCGTTCGCCGCCGTCTATATCGGCATCGTCCTTGCAGGTTCCTCGACACTGCTGGTCGTCAAGCTCTTCCAGGCCAATCTCGAACTCGATACCGAACCCGGGCGGGCCGCGCTTGGACTATTGATCTTCCAAGACATTTGGGCAGTCATCGTGCTGGCGGTGCAGCCTGACTTTGAAAGTATGAGCATTGGCCCCGTCGTCCTCTCCCTGGTGGGCATCGTTATTTTGGCGTTCGGGGCGATTCTGTTTTCCAGATATGTCGCGTCCACCATCTTCCGTTCGATGGCGGACAAACCCGAGATTATCGTGCTGGCCGCCGTCTCGTGGTGCTTCCTGGTCATCTTTCTTGGTCTGCATTTTGACACCTTCACGGTATTGGCCTTCGGCTTCGACTGGCATTTGGCGGTCGGTTCCGGGATGGCGGCGCTCATCGCCGGCGCCAGCATCGCTAGTTTTCCTTACAGCAAGGAGATTTTGACGAAGGTCAGCGTCGTCAAAGATTTCTTTGTGACGCTGTTCTTCGTCGGCGTGGGGATGACCATTCCGGCCATTGAAAACTGGGATATTCTGACCCTCGCGATCCTAATTTCGGTGCTCGCGATTTTTTGCCGCTTCGCAATCTTCCTCCCGGTACTCTATTACACCGGTTGCGATCGCCGGACCTCGGTTGTCGCTTCGGCCCGTTTGGCCCAGATATCCGAGTTCGGCCTGGTGATTGCCTATCTCGGATTTCAATTGGGGCATATCGGCGCAGGGTTGAACGCGAGCAT
Source organism: Alphaproteobacteria bacterium (assembly GCA_024244705.1). Taxonomy (NCBI): domain Bacteria; kingdom Pseudomonadati; phylum Pseudomonadota; class Alphaproteobacteria; species Alphaproteobacteria bacterium. Next base: position 8,183 of record JAAEOK010000045.1, on the reverse strand, counting down.
CATCTTTGCGTTTGTGATAACGGCACTGCTGACGCCGCCGATCTACAAGCACGCCTATTGGCTACACGACCGCCTTTCCCCCTTGCTGGAGACTTTGGGAATAAGACCGCCGAGCGGCACCGACATCGAAGAAACGAAGAGTTTCCGGATCGCGCTCTTGGGTTTCTATCGCGTCTCGTCGTCATTGCTCCACGAGGTGGCCCGCAAGCATCCGGAGATTATGGAGGAGATCCTCGTCGTCGATTTCAACGCGCGCCTGCATGGGGAAATACGCCGTCTCGGCGTACACACCGAATACGGCGACATTTCGAATTCGGACACATTGATGCACGCCGGGATCGACCGGGCCAAGATCGTCGTGTCGACGGTTCCGGACGATGTTCTACGTGGCATCACCAATCGCCAGTTGGTGCGCATGATTCGGCAGCTCAACCCAACGGCATCGATCATCGCAAACGCGATCACCATCGAAGAGATCCCGCGACTCTATGCGGCCGGTGCAGACTTCGTATACCTCGAAAGAATCGAGGCCGCGAAGGCCGTCGCCAATGCGGTCGAGCGCTCTCTCGCCGGTGAACTCTCCGAGCACCGGGAAGAGATCGAATCGTTGGAAGGCGCCGCACAGGAGAGAACCGAGGTTCTCAAATAGGGCGTTCCTTCGCCATCGCCTCAGGCTGCCTCGTTTCCTCGAGTTGCTCGATTACCTGGCGATCCGGAGCAGCACGTCTGCCGCCACCACGCCATCGCACCGGACCATCAACGGGTTGATGTCGAGTTCCTCGAGTTTGTCGCGATAGGTGTCCGCGAATTCAGCGACTTTCAGCACCGCGTCGACGACCGCATCGATGTCCGCCGCGGCACCGCCGCGGTACCCGGCGAGCAGCTCTGAGACCTTTAGCGACGCCAAGGCCCTGGCAATGCCGTCCCGGTCGATTGGAAGCAGCAGCGCCCGGGCGTCACCGACAAGTTCCACGAGAACGCCACCGCTGGCCAGCACCATGACGTGCCCGAATACATCATCGCGGCGAATACCGATGAGGAGTTCGGCGATCGCGTCGACTATCATGCGCTCGATGAGAAAAACGTCGCAATTGAAGCCGGGCTGATAGTCGGCAACCGAGTTGGCGATTGCAGCCACGGCTTCGGCGACGGCGGCCGGACTGTTCAGGCCGACCCGCACCGCGCCGGCCTCGCTCTTGTGCGGCATCCGCGGGTCGGCCAATTTGGCGACAACCGGGAAGCCAATCTCCTCAGCTGCCGCGGGTGCGGCCTCGGCGCCGACCAGTCGGCCCGCCGGTACCGCTATACCGGCGGCCGCCAACCGCTGTTTGCCGGCCCATTCGTCAAGGATTTCAAGATCACCGTGTGGCAATGGTGGTGTACGCAGGCGGAATGCAGCCGCGCCGCCGGCGGCGGCCATCACGGCGCGCCGTTCACCAAGGAATGCGGCGCCCGCCATTGCGGTCATCGCCTCGGATATACCCTGGAGTGGAGCGACGCCGAGCTCGACCATGATATCGCGTGTCTTGCGGTCGATGTTTTCCGGCAGGTCACTGCAGATGGCCCCCGGAATCCCGGCCGCGCGGGTCGCCGCCGCGAAGCTGCGGGCGTCGGTGAGATAGCTGTCGCGATCGGTGTCGATTTCCGGCGCCGGATAATCTTGGACCAGCAGCGCCGCGTCGTAGCCATCGCCGATCAGCGCCTGAAAGATCGCTGGCATGCGGTCGGGGTCGCCCCACAAAGGGGTCGTGTAATCGAGGGGGTTGGAGACGGTGGCGATGTTGGGCAGGCGGTCCGCCAGGTCCTTCGCCGCCCCCGGCGACGGCTGGTCGAATGAGATACCTGCCTTGCCGGCGCCGTCGGCCAGCATCGCCGCGTCGCCGCCGGAGCAGGTAAAACCGGCCACCCGTCGACCCGCAGGGGCACCCGCAACGATCAACATCTTGAGCGTTTCAAGCAGCGTCACGGGCGTATCGACGCGTATGACACCGAGGCGGTCGAACAATGCCTGGTAGAGATCGTCGGCACCTGCGAGGGAACCGGTATGGGTGACCGTGAGGCGAGCGCCGATCTCGGAGCTCCCTGCCTTGAGCGCGACGATGGGAATGCCGGCTTCGAGGGTACGGCCCGCGATATCGGCGAAACGCGGGATGTCGCGCAGCGTCTCCAGGTAGAGTCCGATAGCGGCGACCGCCGGGTCTTCGATTAGGACTTCGAGATAGTCCTCGACGCCGAGCATCGCCATGTTGCCGGCGCTGATCACATAGGCGAAGGGCACCGATCGACGGTTCATCGTCAGGTTGGTCCCCAACATACCGCTCTGCGAGACCAAAGCGACGCCGCGGTTTACCCGAGTACCGCCATGGCCATACGGCCAGAGAACGGCGTCGTGGACGTAGTTGATCAAGCCGTAGCAATTGGGGCCGACCAAGGCGAGGTCGCCGGCGGTGTAGCAAATAACGCCACCGGCACCGACGCGGCTCAGCGCCCCGACGATGTCGCCGACGGCGGCCCTCGGTACGGCGAGAAAAACCGCATCGGGGGCCTCGGGAAGGTCTTCGACCCGGGCGAAACAGGGCCGGCCACCGAGTTCCTTGCGACGTGGGTTGACACCCCAAATCGGGCCCTTGAAACCGGCCGCCGCACATTGAATCGCGGCGACATCCGCGTCGTCGCCGCCGATCAACGCAACATGGCGTGGGGCCAGCAACCGGCGCAAATTATCGCGCTGGCCGGGTGTCATCCGCCGAGCGGGCGCAGCATCGACCGGGCGATGATATGGCGCTGGATTTCCGACGTTCCGTCCCAAATGCGCTCGAGCCTGGAATCGCGCCACATGCGTTCGATCGGTAATTCCGACATCAACCCCATTCCGCCGAATATCTGCACCGCATTGTCCGCGACGCGGCCAAGCATTTCCGACCCATAAAGCTTTACCATTGCCGCGTCGGCCGGCTCCATGACCCCTTGGTCCGCCTTCCAGGCGGTGTTCATGACCAGCAAATCGGCCGCCCGCAACTCGGTCGCCATGTCGGCGAGCTTGAACGATGTACCCTGAAACTTGCCGATCGGTTGGCCGAACTGCTTGCGTGTCGCGGCCCACTCGGTCGCTAGATTGATCAGACGTTCGGCCTTGCCGCAGCAGGTCGCTCCGACCCACACCCGGCCCATCTTTAGCCAAGTTTCCGCAAGATCGAGGCCGTTGTCGACCTCGCCGAGGATTTGGCCGGAACCGACCCGGCAGTCATCGAAGGTCAGTCGGTAGTTGTTATAGCCGCGAATGCTGATGCAATCGTAGCCCGGTTCCAGGGCGAAGCCCTTGGTACCGCGATCGACGAGGAATGCGGTTGCCCGTTTGCGCTCGCCCTTCGGCGTGTCCTCGACGCTGGTGGCGGCGAACACAATGGCGAAATCAGGTACGCCGACGCAGCTGATGAAGTGCTTCGATCCGTTGATCACAAAGTCGCCACCATCCCGCACCGCGCGGGTCGTCATCGACATGATGTCGGAGCCCGCACCGGGCTCACTGAGGGCGAAGCATTCGCGTAAGTCGCCACGCACACAGGGTCTCAGGTAGCGTTCTACCTGATCGCCTTCACAGGCCAGCAGTAATTCCGTCGGTCTGCCGATATAACCGTGCAATGCATGACTGCATGTGCCGAGCACGCGCTCGAACAAGGCCAAGCTCGTATTGTCGAGGCCACCACCGCCGACCGATTCCGGCAGATTGGCCGCATAGAATCCCATCTCAATCGCCCTACGGGTGATCTGCTCGCCAAGTTCCGCTGGGACCTCGCCGCTACGATCGACTTCGGCCTCATGGGGATAAATTTCGTCCTCCAAGAACGCCTGCAAGGATCCGACGAGAATGCGCTGCTCGTCGGTGAGGTGAAAATCCATGGCGCGCCTCCGGTCTCGCTGTCATGGCAATAGCGCGTCCTAATGATTGGGGATTTCACGCCACGGGATTTGTAGCTATTCGACATCTTTTAAAGGTTTTCGCCGCCCCAGCCGGCATGTCGAATTAACCGTGTTTTTGTCGGAAACAGTAATGCCGAGATAGGCGGATTCCCCGATCATACAAACCACCGAAAGCCAGCGGAGGATCGGATCGATGAAGCAAGAGGTAGGCGTCGTGCGGCGCGGCCATGTTCTGGAAATCACCCTCGATCGGCCCAAGGTCAATGCCATCGGTCAAGAGACCAACCGCCAACTCGGTGCCGCCTTCGACACGCTCCGCGACGACCCGGAACTGCGCGTCGCGATTTTGACTGCGGCCGGCGATCGGATCTTCTCGGCGGGCTGGGATCTAAAGGAGGTCGAACGCGGCGATGCCAAGTTGGACGAATGGTGGGAGGACGAGCAGGCTCCGGGCGGCTTTGCCGGGATCACCGAACGGTGGGACCTCAACAAGCCGGTTATCGCGGCAGTCAACGGACTGGCCATCGGCGGCGGACTGGAGTTGGCGATCGCCTGCGATCTGATCATCGCCGCCGAACACGCTGAATTTGCCTTGCCCGAATTGCCGCTCGGCATTGTCCCCGACGCCGGCGCCATTCAACGCGTGCCGCGACGCATTCCCTACAACGTGGCAATGGAGATGCTTCTCCTGGGCCGCCGGATGCCAGCGACGGAAGCTGCCCATCATGGCCTTGTCAACTTGGTTGTTCCAGGCAGCGAATTGATCGACAAGGCCCGGGAATGGGCCGACCAACTCGCCGAATCGGCGCCGCTCGCCCTGCAGACAGTGAAAGAGGTGTTGCGCGCTATCGAGGGTAACACCATCGAACAGTCGTTTCAGACGATGCGCACCGGCGACCTGCCGGTCTACCGGCAAATGCTCCGTTCGGAAGACGCTGAAGAGGGTATTCGCGCTTTTGTCGAACGGCGTAACCCGGTTTTCAAGGGACGTTAGGAGTGAACATGGCCAGGAAAGAACCACGGGACGTCCGCCGCGTGACCTGCATCGGTGCCGGCCCGATCGGCGGCGGCTGGTCGGCGCACTTTCTCGCCCACGGATATCAGGTCACCACCTACCTCCACGATGCCGCGGAGGAGGAAGCGCTGCGCCAATTCGTCGACACCGCCTGGCCCAGCCTTGAATCGCTCGGGCTGGCCGACGGTGCATCGCCCAACGCGTTGCGGTGCACTTCCGACTTGGCGGCGGCCGTCGCCAATGCCGAGTTCGTCCAGGAAAGTGCGCCCGAGAACCTGGCACTCAAACAATCGCTTTATGTCGAACTCGGCACCCTGGTACCCGATGACGTCGTCATCGCCTCGAGCACCTCGGGCTTGACGATGACAGACATTCAGGCACGCTGCCCATCACCCGAGCGGACGGTGGTCGCCCATCCCTTCAACCCGCCCTATCTGTTACCGTTGGTCGAAATTGTCGGTGGCGCGAGGACGGACCCGGCAGCGGTGGTTTGGCTGGCCGAATTCTACCGGTTGAGTGGCAAGGCGCCTTTGGTAATGGACACGGAAATCCCCGGCTTCATTGCGACCCGCCTGCAGGAGGCACTATGGCGCGAAGCCCTGCACATGGTCGCCAATGGCGAGGCTACCGTCGAACAGATCGATCTCGCGATCACGACCGGACCGGGGCCGCGGTGGGCGGTCATGGGTCCCTGCATGGCCTTTCATGTGGCAGCCGGAGAAGGTGGAATGGCCGCGACTCTCGACCATTTCGGGCCCGCCCTGAAGTTGCCTTGGACCCGACTGGAGGCACCTGAACTTACCTCGGATTTGCGCGAACGCATGGTCGCGGGCTGTCTGCGCGAGGCTGCGGGTCGTGATTTTACGCGACTCGCCGGCGAACGCGACGCTGCTCTGGTTGCCGTCGCCCGGGCACTGAAAGACGATTAGGCGGCGGGCGCACCCGGTTCCACCGGTGGCCCCCGACGGCCGCGGCGCGCGGCGACTTTGGCGGCCTCGACCAGCAGTTCGTTGGTCCCCGGCCAGATCGGCATCGGTTCTGCTTCGGGCCAGGCTTCGCGGTGATCGCGTGGCCGCTTGCCAAATTGAGCGGAAAACGATTTGGCGAAATGGGACAGGCTGGAAAAGCCGCACGCCACCGACACTTCAAGAATCGTCAGGTTTGTGTACATCAGCAGGACGCGCGCAAATTCCAATCGCATAACCCGATAAAACCCGATGATCGACGCCCCCATATGCTTGCGGAACAGCCGCTCGAGCTTGCGTTGCGAGATGCCGATGGCGTCCGCCAGGTCGGGTATCGCAATTGGTTCTTCGAGGTTGTTTTCCATCAGTGCGATCGCTTCACGGAGAACAGGATGCGGGACCTTGGGTGCACCGCCGGCGGTACGACGTTGGGGTGTGGCCGAATCGCGGATCGGGTAATGAAGGATCTGCTCGGCAACCTGGAGCATGAGCTGAAGGCCATGACGCTGCCGCACTTCGTCGAGCATCATATCGATCCCGGCAGTGCCTCCCGCACTGGTCATCCGATCGCGGTCGATCACAAACAAACGCTCTTCGACGATGGTGTCGGCGAATTCCTCGGTAAAGGCACGGATGCAATGGAGATGGGTTGTCACACGGTAACCGGATAGCAGCTTCGCCCGCGCGAGGATAAAGGTGCCGACCTCCATCGCGCCGAGTGGAATTCCGTATCGTGCCATTCGGCGAAGCCAACCCAATAGATTGTCGTTTTCGTAACGTTGGGCGTTCCAGCTGCCGCAAACGAAAATCGCGTCCCAACGACGGTCGTTGTGGTGCAAGGGCTCGGTCTTCAATGACATGCCGTTGCTGGCGGTTATGGTCTCGCCATCGACCGACAGGAATCGCCATTCGTAAAGCGTCCGTCCGTGAAAATAGTTGGCGATCCGCAGTGGCTCCAATGTGGTCGTCAGGGCCATCATGTTGAATCGCGGGATCAATACGAAAGCGAAGGTTTGATGTGGCGTTTCCGCCTCTGGCGCTGCCATGGTCCTAATCTCGTCTCCGTTGTCATCTGGTTCCGACCGCGCGGTCTCGACCGCGGTCACGGACGAGCATCGGGCGAATCCGTCGAAAAAACGCAAAATCCGGCGAAAACCCAATAATCTGTTCATGGATTTTCGTCAAGAATTTATCCCTTGGACATGCGGATGCTTGACCTGGAGGGGCGATGAACAGGGATGTCATTATCACATGCGCGGTCACCGGCGCCGGCGACACCTTGGACAAGCACCCGGGCGTACCGGTCACGCCGCAACAAGTGGCAGACGCGGCGATCGAAGCCGCTCAGGCCGGCGCGGCGATCGCCCATATCCACGTCCGCAACCCGGAGACCGGCAAAGGCTCACGCGATTCGGAGCTCTTTCGCCAGGCCGTCGAACTGGTCCGCGCCAGCGGCACCGACGTCGTGATCAACTTGACCGCCGGCATGGGCGGCGACTGGGTGCCCAGCGAGGACGATCCCAGCGTCGGCGGCCCCGGCACTGACATGGTGGGGCCGGAAGAACGGCTTACCCACGTCGAGGCCTTGCGGCCCGACATTTGCAGTCTCGATTGCGGTACGATGAATTTTAGCGACGGCGCCGACATCTATGTCAGCCCGCCGGCCTATTTGCGAGCGATGGCGCAACGGATCCGAGACTGCGGCGTAAAACCCGAGCTTGAGGTCTTCGACCTTGGCCACGTCCGATTTGCATCGCAGATGGTTGCCGAAGGGCTGATCGCCGAGCCGCCGCTGTTCCAGATTTGCCTCGGCCTGACATGGGGCGCAGGCGCGGATACCAAATCGATGATGACGATGCGTGATTCGCTACCGCCCAACGCGCAATGGGCCGGCTTCGGTATTTCACGAATGCAAATGCCGATGGTGGCGCAGGCCGTGCTGCTCGGCGGCAATGCGCGGGTCGGCCTCGAGGACAACATCTATCTCGATCGCGGCGTGTTGGCGAGTAACGGGCAATTGGTCGAACGAGCGGTCGAAATAGTCGAGCGGCTCGGCGCCCGCGTCATCGGCCCGGACGAAGCGCGACAAAAACTGGGTCTGCGGGGCGCTTGACCGCGCCACGACAAGTTCACCGATCAACTGGAGTGACCCCCAGGGGCTGGACAGGCGGGATTGGTGATTTTTGACTATGGTGTCCGGGCTTCAGAGGAGAAGCTCATGGCAAGGCATCGCACCTATTCAATCGCTTTCAAGCGCCAAGTTGCCCAGGAATATCTGTCTG